>JAYUWQ010000099.1:0-5590 GCA_043753485.1 bacterium | reverse complement strand
AACCCTTGTTGCCAAAGAGCTTGTTGACCAGCATGGCATCCCACGGGACAGGATAGGGCCGGCCCTTTTCATCCTTGGCGGCGAAGCTGTAGCCCTTGTTGAAATTGAGGCGCAGGTGACGTTTGCCGCTGCCCTGGTAGCGGCTGTTGCCTCCGCGCAGGCGGGTGTTGATGTGATCGTAAACGATGCCGTCGGACACCATGGCACATTCCCAGTTTTCGGTGCGGCGGGCCCGCAGGGCATTGAGGGCGATGCTGTTGGCCATCTGTTCGCTGCCATTGTAGGCCATCAGGGTGGACCGGTCGGTCTCGCGCATGAGGAAGTGATAAACCGGGACCGAAGTGAGCTGGGCGGTGGTGAAGGTGTTGGCTCCGCTGACATAGTTGGGGACCCCATTGTAGGAGAAGGCCGCCCAATTCAGCGCCGGATCATCGGCGTAGGGCAGCAGGGCGGTCTGGCCGGAAAAGTCGGTGACCCGGATGCGGTAACGGATCAGGGAGCGGTGGGGCTGGGCCGGGATGACGCCCTGATAGACCGCGTCGCCCGCGATGTCGCCGGAAGTCCCGCCCTGATCGCTCATGGCCACGCTGATCCAATTGGCGGCATTTTCGAAGGCGCTGTTGAGCGGACGCGGGGTGTCAGGATTCGCCACCAGCTGGGTGGCGGTGAGGGGCAGGCGGGCCGGAATGAAATTGCCCGGAGCGACGATCTGATAGAGCAGTTGCACCGATTGCACGCCTTGCGGGTCGGTGACCCGGGCGGTGACGACGAGCGGGTCGGTGGAAGTGGGGGCAAGGGGCGTGTGGGTGACATCGCGCACCGCGGGTGCCGCCGTGGGGCCGGGATTGGAATTGACGGTACCGGGGGTGGGCAGGCCATCGGGGACATTCCGGATCTCGGCATCCACCGCGAAGTCGTAGCTGCCGTAGAAGGCGGAATCGTCCTGGGCAGTGCGGACTTGCGGGGGTTTGGCAAAAGCCTGGATGGCGATGACGTTGGTGCCGGGGACAAAAAGCTGATCGGCATTTGCGAGCACGATCTCGCTCCAGGGGGTATTGCCCTGCTCGTAGTAGTCGCTGGTGTTATAGGCTTTGTCGCCGGGCCGCATGCTGAGGCGCACGGCTTCCACGCCGTTGATCCAGACGATGGCAGCATCGTTATGCAGCACGCGGAGCAGGACGGACTTGGGCAGGGGACCGGCGACTTCAAAGGTCTTCCGCAGGGCAACCGACCGGTAGCTGCTGGCGTTCATGTCGCTGAGGATGGTGTAGATGGCGGCGATGCCGGTTTCCTGCTGCACATTGGTGGACATGCTGGTGCCGAGGGGAGTGCGGCCCGTGAGCCAGGTGGCGTCCTCGGTGAAGCCAGGGCTCCGCCAGGCGGTGACCGGGCTGGAGGGCTCGCCCAGGGCAGCGGTGCCCTTGCGGTATCGCCAGCCGGTGGAAGTGGCGGGCAGCCAGTTGAAGCTGGAGGCCGCGGTGGTGGAAGCACGCCAGTTTGACCCCAGATCGTTATTCAGGGTGGGATGGATGAGTTCCATGGACGGGCCGTTGCCATTGCTCCCGGCGGGCCAGGGGGAGACCACGCCATAGTCCACCAGATCCACCACGGCATTGGTGTTATCGCGCAGTTCCACGTCCTCGCCATCACTGGTCAGATTGCCGGTCCACGGCCCGAGGGCGGTGACACCATACATGCCGAGGATGGTGGCGGGGTTTTCGGCGACGACGAGGTAGGAGCCGGGCGCCATGACCGTGCCTACGGGAAAGCTATAGCTGACTCCGCTGCTGAATTGCCAGCCGGAGAGATCGACTGCAGTGTTCAGGGGATTGTGCAGTTCAATGAACTCCGCCGGGATTTCATTCCGGGCCGGGTTGTCATGGATTTCGTTGATCACGATGCTTTTGACCGGAGCCTGCACCGGCAGCACAATCAGCTGGATGCTGCTGCGTCCGGTGCTGTCGGTGACTTGGATGCGCAGCTGGATGTTCTGGCCGGGGCTTCCAGCGAAACTGCTGGTGGCGAGAAGCTGATTGCCGATGATTTGGACCAGGCTGTTCCCGGAGTCCCCGGCTCCGGCGATGAGTTGGAAGGTGTGGGTGTCCGTGGGATTGGGGTCGCTGGCCTGGAGGCGGGCGAGGAAGGAGCCGGTGGTATCAGTGGTCAGGATTTTGTTGTCGGAAAGCAGCACCCCGGCCGGGTCCGATGGCGGGGGCAGGACGGTGACCGTGACCGTGGCGATTCCGGAGTCGTAGGTGCCATCATTGGCGCGGCAGGTGAAGCTGTCGGTGCCGGAGAAGTTCAAGGCCGGCGTGTAGGTGCGGGAGGTTCCGGCGCCGGTGAGGCTTCCCTGGGTGGGTGGGGTCAGGATGGTCCACGTCAGCGGATCGTTGTCAGGATCGGTGCCGGGAAGATTGAAGGTGGCAGCCGTGTTGTAGCCGGTGGTAAAGGCCACGTTGGAAGCCACCGGAATGTCGGGGGTGACTTCGATGCTGATGCCGCCGACCTTGGAAGTGATGACTCCGCCAGTGGCGGTGTAGGCGAAGTTATCGCGTCCCAGATAGCCTGGGTCCGGCCGGTAAGTGAGATCGGGGGCGGTGCCGGTGAGCTGGCCGTGGGCCGGGAGGCGGGTGATGGTATAACTCATGGGCACCACCGGCACGGATACCGCGGGCAGGGTGATCGGGAGATCGGTTTGATAGACCGCTTTCAACGCGGCGTGATTGGCGGTGATCACCGGATTGAGCACGGTGACATTGACCGTGGCGGTGCGGGTGGCGGTGCCATTCCCGCAGGTCAGGCTGTAACTGGTGGTGGTGAGTGGGGTGATGGTGACAGACCCGCTGGCGGCAGGCAGGGCGCCGACGCCCCCGCTGATGCTGGCGATGAGAGGACCTCCGGGATTGGCGATCGCCCAGGTCAGGGTCGTGCTCTGGCCGGAGTAAATGGAAATGGCGGCGGTGCTGAAGGTATCGATGTGCAGGGCATTGGCCAATTGCCCGGAAGGCCACGCCGCGATGGAATCCGTGATTTCATCCGGCAGCATCGCTCCATCCCAGACCCGGAATTCCTCATAAGCGCCCTGGAAGTTGTTGTCCGCCGAGCTGTTGGAGCGGCCCAGCCAGCAATTGTTATCAAGTATATTCTTCAGGAGACGGCTGGAGTTGACCGTGGCGCCCAGGGTCCCGTTGCGGTAATAGCGGAGCTGGGGTTGGCCATTGTTGCCGTCGGCATCATAGACCACCGCGAAGTGGAAGGTCTGTCCCGCGGTGTAAGGAACGGTGGCATCGCCCTGGGCGAGGGTGCCGTTTTCGAGCAGCGTGATGCGTTGGTTGGTCTGGGAGGCGGCGACCTGGGAGAACAACCCCAGGTATTCGGAGGCGGTGCCGGTGCCGCCGGGAGCGGAGACTTCGCCCATGGTGGAGCTGCCGAAGTCCAGCAGGCGGGCGGAGGTTTGTGATCCCCCGATGCTGGCCCAGCCTTCGTAGGTGGCATCGCCGGGGCGGGCCGAGGCCATGCCATTCGGCAAATCAAGCCATGGGGCGGTGGCCGGGCTGCCCCCGGGCAACTCCACCCTGCCATTGCCGGCGACAGTGGCACCGGGGCCCCGCAGTTGGATGGCCCGGGCGCTGTCCCCGGGGGCAAGGCTATCATCAAAGGAAGTGGACCCGGCCGGTTCAGCCAATTGCCAACGGTGGCGCAGCACGAGGGGTTCCGCGGGGAGAGGCAGGGCCGTGAGCGACAACGCCAGCAGCAGACTGAAGTGGAAAAAACGGGATGGCAGATTCATGGGGGGCGGGGGGAAAAGTGCGGTGCTGCGGAAGCACCGGGCCGGCTGGGGAAACTTGGACGGAGGGACACCGGGGACCCGGTGGGAGCCCATTCTGGGGAGATAACGTCTCCCGGAGAAGCAAAACCTTGTGCGAAAACGCGTCGCGCGATTTAAGTAAAATAGACTTTTTCCGGAGCAGGACCGGTGTTTTTCCCGTCCGGCGCGGAAGACTCCCAGGAATGGAGCCGGGACCAGCCTCCGGGTCCGGCTCATGCCGGGGATGAGGACTGCTCATGGCTCAAATCCCTTGATTTGAGGGGTGGCGGGGTTGAGTTGAGGCCTCTCTCCGGCGGATCTCAGCGGCCTGCCGGAAAGTTCATCCCCATTCCCCCTCATTCTTTTGGAAGCGACGAATCCATTTCGTGAAGATCAGGCCACCCGCACCAGCCCGGCGTCCTGTACTGTAGTCATTTTTGGCGCCAGTGGCGACCTCACCAGCCGCAAGCTGGTGCCGGCCCTTTATAACATTGCGGCCGATGGCGAGCTGCCTCCCACGTTGCGCGTGGTGGGATTTGCCCGCCGCGAAAAGTCGCACGCCAGCTTCCGCACCGAATTGGAGGAAGTGAACAAAAAGGTGTCACGCCAAGGCCATGATGAACGGCTGTGGGGCAGCTTCAGCCAGTCGATCTTTTACCATCAGAGCGAGTTCGAGGATGATGATGGTTATACCCGGCTGTCCCTGCTGCTGGATGAACTGGATGCCCAGGGCGCGGGAGGGAACCGGCTCTTTTACCTGTCCACTTCACCGGAGTATTTCCCGATCGTGCTGGAGCAGCTCAAGAAAGCCGGATTGAATCAGGCGGCGCCGGGCAAATGGGCGCGGGTAGTGATTGAAAAACCCTTTGGCACCGACCTTGCGACGGCCCAGAACCTGAACCGCGCGGTGCATGACACCTTTGACGAAAAGGACACTTACCGGATTGACCACTATCTCGGCAAGGAGACGGCGCAGAATATCATGGTGCTGCGTTTTGCCAATGCCATTTTTGAACCGATCTGGAACAATCGTTATATTGATCACATCCAGATCACCTGTGCGGAGAATCTGGGGATGGAAGGCGGGCGGGGTGGGTATTACGACAAGGCGGGCTGCCTGCGGGACATGGTGCAGAACCACCTGATGCAGCTGCTCAGCCTCGTGGCCATGGAGCCGCCGACGGACCTGAGTGCAGACGGCGTGCGCGATGAAAAGGTCAAGGTGTTCCGCAGTCTGCGGCATTTCACGGACGCGGCGGATGTGGCGAAAAATGTGGTGCGGGCGCAGTACGCAGCCGGGACCGTGAATGGAAAGGCCGCCGTGGGTTATACGCAGGAAGACCGGATCCATCCGGAGTCGATGACCGAGGCCTATGTGGCCATGAAGATAAATATCGACACCTGGCGCTGGGAGGGCGTGCCGTTCTATCTGCGGGTGGGGAAGCAGTTGCCGAAAAAGACCACGGAGATTTCAGTGCACTTCAAGGCGCCGCCCTATGTGTTGTTCAACCGCGGCACGGATGACGATGCCGCCAATGTGCTGGTGATCCGGATCCAGCCGGATGAGGGGATTTCTCTTCGCATTGCCAGCAAGATCCCGGGCCCGGCGGTGCGCACGGAGCGGGTGAAGATGGATTTCCAGTACAGCACCAGCTTCGGCAAGGCCAGCCCGGAGGCCTACGAGCGGCTGCTGCTGGATGCCATGAGCGGCGATGCCACCCTCTTCGCCCGTGGCGATGAAGTGGAGCACGCCTGGCGTTATATTGATATCATCGAGCAGGC
>JAYUWQ010000098.1:0-5590 GCA_043753485.1 bacterium | reverse complement strand
GGTACAGCAGCAAATCCAAAATCTGAGATTTAAGCTTCGAGTCTGGAATCTGGGCTAGATTTTGCAGATTGCCCTGCAGGGAAGCAAAAGGATTATTCATGGCCAGAGCAAACTCATTGCCGGCCGTCTGAAGTCTGCTCTCCCCCCATTGGTTGAACTCGTCTGTTTCGATGGATTTCAAGACCTCGATAGGCGAGACGCCATTTCTCAGACGGATCTCCATCAACTGGTGCTCTAGCGGAGCCGCCAACGTCGGATCGGAAATGGAAGCTTTTAGCTTGGTAAGCTCATTTTCAGTTAAATTCTTTGCCGCGAAATCCACAAAACTATTGTGGAGAGGATCGGGGCTTTCGGCTTCCTCATCTCCCCATCCGGGAAGGTTAACCTTTTCAGAAAGCAGCTTCAGATCGAGCGGATTCCCACCTTGGAGCATTCCCTTGAGCGCAGCGATTGGCTGAAGGTGTTCAGGAAGAAGCGAACTGTCTGCGAATGAAACTTCGGGGTCACTCGACCGGAACCAACTCAATGTGATGTTTTTCCAAGGCCATTCCTTGGGCCATTCGCCGCTGCTGCAAGCGGCCGTGAAAAGGAATGGACCACAGAGCGATGAAATTTCTGAAAGGGCGCGAGGGTTTTTCGCCAAAAAGCTTTGCCATCCTGATTCTGGCTTTTGCAGCATTGTAATCATCAGATTGGCGCAGGAACTTGGCTCTGCGGCTGCAAACGCGCTAAAGGCCTTACCCAGATTCTTGAGGCCAGCTTCGTGAGTGTCCAATCTCGACAATACCTGCCCGAGTTGCTCCGGGGCATTTACGGCCAGGCATTCCAAAAACTGGGTCCAAGCAGAGTCGCGGGATTCAGGAGCCTGTCTCCTAACCCACTCCACTGATTTCACCGGATCCAAATGGCAGATGTAGAGGAAGGAGTCCAAGTCAGTGATCGCAGAAATCTCGAAAATCTCCTTTTTAGGAGGATGGAAGGGAGGGTTGACGGGGCCAGCTTTCGGGCCGCTTTTTTCAGTCACCGAAGAACTTTCTTGAGAAGTGTCCTTCTTAGGGAGCGGCTGAAATGCGTCTTTTGATGTGAAGGCGCCCATGGCCAGCCCCAAAACCACAACACTTAACTCATGGATGCTCATTTTTTATGGTTTACTCTGGCTCAGGGCATTGATTTTGCAACCTGACAAGCAATTATCAGAATATCCGCCGTCCTCCCCAGCTTGTCCGCATCCAGTGCCGAATCATCATCCGGATGCACCCGATCATAAGCCGCCTCCACGGCCCCGTAAATCTCCAGCCGGCCCTGCTGCTTTTTCTCCTGGGCCTGAATGAGGGTCAGGACTGTCACCGGATCAGAAGCACGGGGCTTCGGCTGCTGCGGAGTCGGCGCGGGGGCTTCAAGTTGGTCGTTCAAGATCGAAGCGGGATTTGATGGATTAAGAATCTGCTCGACTTCGTGGAGTTTCCTCGGATATGCGTTCGAAATATGGATAACGAAGAACTCGAACAAAAATTGGCAGACCTACAATCCGATGTAGACGATGCCAAAGCTGATGCCCAAGCAGCTAAGCGCAGAGCGGCTCGATTGGGGGAAATTCTCAAAAGTTGGGCTGACGAGTCGGGGGGCGACAGAGCCAACGCGCTTGCGGCCGAATTGGAAGAAGAGGGGTTTTAGCATAGCGCTACCAACGACGGACCAGATTGCTGGCACGCCGGCGGCGGGTTTGTTGTTCGCTCTGCGGGGTCTTCGGCTTCATGAAGTCCGGCAAAGAAGATTCCGTTCCCAGGGGCTGCCATTGCTGGGTCAGGCTCAGCACCTTCCGCTGGAGTTTGCCCTCAATCATCACCGCCAGCGCATCCAACTCGTCGGGGCTCTTCCCTTTGTTGGCCCGCTTCCAGTCCTTCTTGGGCTCGATATCCGCCTTCTTCCCATCGATCTCCACCAGCCCCCGGGTGGAAAGCTGATAAGCCACTTCCTTGGGTAGCCGGCAGAGTTGCTGCCGCATCACCAGAGAGCACACCTGCAGCACCAGTTCCGCCGCCCGGGTCTGGTAGCGGTCCTTCGCCCGCTCCCCCTTGGGCCCGATCTTCCGCTCACTCACGGCATCGCTGGAGTTCACCCGGATACATTTCCCCAGCACCCCGGCCTCGCGCTCAATGGTATCCACAATCGCCCCCTGCTGCCCGGTGCTGTCGAAGCACATGTTCTCCCATGGCACCTTGTGGGCTTCTACCTGGGCAATCACTCCCCTGGCGATCTGCATGGACCGGTCCGGCCGCTTCACATCCACCGGTATTTCCACCTTGGCCATGATCTGGCAGACGTGGGGCCCCGCGGCTCCCAGGGGCGCGGAATTCCCATGCCCAGGCACGATGCCCATCTGCACCGGCCCGGTCTCCCCCACCACAAAAATCACCCCATCCCCGCCCATGCTCAAATCCACCCCGCCGTAGCGCACCCGCGTGCCGCCCTGCCCCCATGGCCGCGGCCCCATCGCCCCACTGTCCAGGATGTCCAGTTCGCTGATCACCACCGTCCGCACCCCGTTCGGAATGATACGCCCCCGCACCTGCGACCACCACTCCAAAGAGTTCTCCCCGCCTGGCAGGGCCTTCCGGATCTCGATGTCCTTCGCCCCCATCATCATGGACAGCCGTTTCCCTTCCTCCGCGCTATCCAACGCCGGCGACTTCGTCCCATCGAACACGATCGTGATCCCCGGCCCATCATCCCACGAGAGCGCAGAATGCCACCGGTCCGGCAGCTTCTCATCGATGGCGCGGGTGTCCCCATCCATCGGGCGCGACGCCGCCCCCAGGGCATTGCCATTCCACACCGTGGGGTTGCCGATATGCACCGACTTGCTGGACTTCGATCCAATGAACAGGTTTGTGCCGATCGACAACGCATCCTCCGGCAGGCCCTGCGCTTCCTCCAACAGCAGCCGTGTGCGCTGCGCATGGGCCCCGACTTTCTTGGCGATGTCCGCCGCGCTCTCCCCATCCGCGATGGAGACACACAGAATCCCCATCCGGGAGCCCTTGTCCGCCGGCACCGTCAGCAGCGCCGGTTTGGTCCCCCGATACATCTTCCCGATCTGCCAGCGGTGCGGCATCGCCGCCCGCCACATCACCAGCTTGGAGAAACACCGGTCCCAGTGCTTTTCCAACGGATTGGTGACCATCACCGTCAGCGTCTCCGAGGGAGCCGCCAGCAAATCAACATACGCCAGCATCCCCAGAATCCCTGACTTCGTGGTGCCCCCCGCCCCCCACACCGTCACCGCAGAATGATTGCACCACGCTTCCCCGAAGTCATCGACCCAGCGGTGCCAGCGGAAAACATCATCCGGCAGCAGCAGCTTCGCCGCGTTCCTCATGTGCTCCCACCGGGACAGCGCCCCCCGGCACCGGTCCCGGAAGGCATCCGTCTCGGAATACATCTTGAGCTCCACCGCGATGGGATCATCGGTTGAAAAACGCGCGCCGTATTTGGTGATGGGCATGGAGAGGAGGAGTTGGCAGGAAAGGCCGGCCCGGATGGCTTCAAGTGCCCTGATCCTGATCTTCCTCCCGGTTCAAGAACTGGAGTAGTGACCCCACATGAATCAGACGGATCCCGCGCATATTCCCCGGGTTCGACTTCAGGACCTTGCTTTTCACCGGTGGCTTCCCGCCATTCGCCAGGCTGGGCAGCACCAGCCCGCACAGCGCGGACCGGCTCAGCCCCGTCACCACGCACCGGTCCCCGCTTTTGGGCAGGCGGATAAATTCCGTGACTTCGGTGACTGTCCTCAATCCGCTTCTTCTGGTCTTTCTTTCAGATATTTCCATGCCCTCACCCTCAAACCCTGCCGCACTTTCTCAATCATTTTTCCCAACTTTATCCGCTGGAATATAGTAGCATAGTGGAGCATAAACCGGCACCCCACCATGAAAACCGCGTCCGCCCACGTCATCGTCCAGAACAAAAGCTACCGCCTCTGGCAGCGTTCCCCTGACCCCTCCTCCCCTTGGTGGGTGCGGCTTCAGATCCACGGCGTCCGCACCGCCGTCTCGACCAAAACCGGGGATCTCCCCGCCGCCAAAACCCGGGCCGCCGCTTTCATCGCCGCGGCCCTCGATGGCGACCTCTCCGCCATTTCCTCCCAGACCACTCCCCGCGCCGGCAAACCCGCTTCCATTGGTGAAATCATCGCCTCCCTGAACGCCTCCCCGCTCCCGTCCGCCCCCCGCTACACCCGCGCCCTCACCGATCTCATCGCCAAAGCCAAGGACCTCCCGCCCTCGAAGATCACCCCCCAGCCCTCCACCATCCTCACCGCTCAACTGGTCAATGCCTTCCAAGCCGGCGCCACCCCGGAACAACACGGCCCCCTCAATGCCATCCTCCGGAATGCCAAAGCCGCCTTCTCGAAAACCTCCCTCACCTTCCTCGAAAAACAGCCCATCCCCCTCCCGGACCTCACCGCCTTCCTCGCTGCCCCTGAGCTCCCCGAAGATCCCTTCCGCTACTCCGATTCCCCCATCTCCCAAAAACAACTCCAGTCCCTCGCCAAACTTGAAGTCCCCCCGGGCCTCCGCACCCTGCACTCCCTCGTCTGCCTCTGCGGCCTCATCACCCACGAAGCCACCCACGCCACCGCCAAAGACTTCGCCCCCGGCGGAATTTTTTTCCCGCGCTTCCCCTGCCCTCCGGATTTCCCCCTCCCTAAAAAAGGCCCCGCCATCCCCCTCAAATCGGAAGCCGATCGCACCACCCTCGTCAATTCCTACAAAGCCCTCCTCGCCCCCCTCAAACTGACTCCCCTCCATCTGCGCTTCCACGCCGCCCACCGCTGGCTCAACCGCTGCAACTCCCTCGAGTCCGCCGCCCTCTTCCTCGGCGTCTCTCCTCAGTGGGCCAAATACCACCTCTCCGAACTACCCAGGGAAACCCGCCCCCTCTCCTGGCCAGAAGTGCTGGGGGAAAAAATCTAGCGCTTGGTGCCACCTACAGATCCGCGCACAGGCACAGCCCCCCGCCCCCACCCCCGCCATACCCCTCCGATTTCCCCACGCTGCCAATCTGTCAGGGAATCAACCGGCCCGCCGCGCCCGCTTTGTTCTTACTTCCCTCCCCTCAAACGCCCCGCGCTTCGCCTCACCCCTTATTCCATAAGGCTTCCCGGGTTTCCGGAATCGAACTATCACAACGATTCCCCTCATTCCGCCTCATCCAGGAACTCCACATGGACATCCGGCACCAAAGCCGCCGCCGCATTATCATCCTTCGTCAGCTTCGCCCGCGCCCGCGCTTCCGCAAACCCCAGCCCCGTCGCATCCTTCATCCCATCCCAGGCCGTCGCAATCGCCCGCGCCAAAGTCCCCAGCTCCTGAGCATCCACCACCGTCAGCCGCTCCAAAACATCCAACCGCTTCGCAATAATCCCATTGATCCGCGAAAAGTTCGCCAAAGCCGCCCCCCGCGCGCTTTGTGCGGCTTGTTGCATGGCCTGCAAAGAAGTGGCTTGGCGCTCCCCAAGGCGGGAGCGCAAATCTGCCGTGGCCTCACGTATCCTCGTGCGCGCGTGAGTTACTCCGATTCCAGC
>JAYUWQ010000097.1:0-15859 GCA_043753485.1 bacterium | reverse complement strand
GGCCGCAACTACGCCGGTGCCCTGCTCATGACCGCCAACGAGGTCAACACCGAGCATCTCCTCAACTACCGCAAGATCATCGTCACCGCCGACGCCCTCGAAACTCTCTCCCGGAGGACCGCCCTATGAAAGACGTCTATCAAGTCATCAGAAACATCCGCCTCAGTGAAAAGGCCACCGTCCTCGGCGAACTGAACAACGAATACGTGTTCGAAGTCGATCCGAAGGCCAACAAGCTGGATATCAAACTCGCCGTCACCACCATTTTCGGCAAGAAGGTCACCCAGGTCCGCACCTGCAACTACGCCGGCAAAGCCCGTCGCCGCGGAGCCCAAAAAGGCCGCACCAATCACTGGAAGAAAGCCATCGTCCGTCTGGCCGAAGGCGAAAAGATCGATCTGGTCTAATCCATCCGGTTTCCCCTCACTCATTTCCACTGCCAACCTGATCCAACATCATGGCACTCAAGACCTTCCGCCCCTACACCCCCACCAACCGCTACAAAGAGCACCCCGATCTCTCCGCGCTTTCCAAAAAGAAGCCCGAGAAGTCCCTGCTTGATGTGAAAAAGCGCAGCGGTGGCCGCAACAACCAAGGCGTCATCACCTGCCGCCACATTGGTGGTGGCCATAAGCGCAAATACCGCATCATCGACTTCAAACGCCTCAAACGTGACGCTCCTGCGAACGTCGAGGCCATTGAATACGATCCAGGCCGCACGGCCCGTATTGCTCTTCTGAAATACGAAGACGGCACCAAGGCTTACATCCTCGCCCCCAACCACCTCGTTGCCGGCATGACGGTCATCGCCGGTGAGAAAGTGGCTCCGGAAGTCGGCAACGCGCTCCCGCTTCGTTCCATCCCGCTGGGCACCGCCGTTCACAACGTGGAATTGAAACCTGGTCAAGGCGGCCGGGTGGCCCGTTCCGCCGGTCAATCGGTCATGTTGAACAACCGCGAAGGCGACTACGCCCTCATGAAGATGCCTTCCGGCGAAATCCGCAAGATCCATCAGGAATGCTACGCCACCATCGGCACCGTTGGTAACAGCGAGCATATGAACGTGGTTTCCGGTAAAGCCGGCCGCACCCGCTGGATGGGCGTCCGTCCTACCGTCCGCGGGATGACCATGAACCCGGTCGACCACCCCAACGGTGGTGGTGAAGGCCGTTCCAAATCCGGTGGTGGCCGCCAGCACCTCCTCAGTCCCTGGGGTCATGCCAAGGGTGAGAAGACCCGCAAGAAGTATCACAAGACCGACCGCTTCATCGTGCAGCGCCGCAATGCCAAGAAAGGCAAGTAAGCCCGCCCAACCCAACTCTCTTTAAATAGTTCAATACCATGGGCAGATCCCTCAAAAAAGGTCCTTTTATCAACCAGAAGCTACTGGTGAAGATCGACAAGATGAATGACAGCGGCCAAAAGCGCCCCATCAAGACATGGGCCCGCGCTTCAACCATCTCTCCTGACTTTGTTGGTCACACCTTCCTCGTTCATAACGGGAAGGACTTCATCAGCGTTTTCGTCACCGAAAACATGGTCGGCCACCGTCTTGGGGAATTCTCCCCGACCCGTACCTTCAAAGGTCACGGCGCCACGACGGCCAAGGTCAGCAAGTAATCGCATTCCCGCAGCACCGCCATGTTCTCCCTGTCTTCCAAAACCATCCCGCTTTGCGGTGCCGCGTTCCTCGCGGTACTCTCCGGCGGCGTGGCGCTGGCTCAGGAAGAAACGCCGGAAGCCGCTACTCTGGAAACGACTTCAGCCACCCCCGCTGTCGTCGATCAGGCCAAGCTCGCCGAGAGCCTTGCCAAAGCCAACGAGGAAGCCGCCACCCTCCGCGAGGAATACGAGCGTCTCCGACTGCAAACTGAAGCCGTTGGTTTGGCAGGATTGAAGCCTGAGCTTCGTCCTCTGCAGAGACAACTGATTGCAGCCTTGGCCGACTACCGCCTCGCCGACCGCCGGGTCAAGGAATTGACCGAACGCGTCGTCAGTTTGTCCGAAGCCTCCCTCGCCTTGCTCAGCGATCCTCAGGACCAGATCAGCCGGGACCGTCTCCAACAGGAACTCACCGCCGCCAACCAGTCCCTCGTTGCTGCCAAAGCAGAAACGGTCGCCGCCCCGACTCCGCTTGAGTCAGCCAAAGTCATTTCCCTGAAAAACGATCTTGGACTTGCAGTCATCAATACTGGCGCTGAAAGTGGCCTCCGCCTTGGAACCCCGATGCGGCTGGTCCGTGGGGAGAAAATTGTCGCCACCGGATTGGTGGTCGATGTGAGGAGCCGGATTGCCGGATTGCTGATGACTTCTACCAGTTCTGCCGGTGCCCTCAAGGTCGGTGATCTGGCCAAACCCGAAACCATTTCAACTTTAAAGTAATACTACCAGTCATGGACGTCAAAGCCATCTCCAAATATGTCCGCATCTCCCCGCTCAAGGCGCGTGATGTGGCCCGCGAAATCCAAGGGTTGCCAGTTGGCCAGGCCCTCAGCCTGCTCACCTTCACCCCCAAAAAGGCAGCAGTGTTATTCACCAAGACCCTCAAGTCCGCGGTGGCCAATGCGGAGCACAATTTCGATCTCAACCCCGACGCCCTGATTGTGAAATCCGCCGTCGCCAACCACGGCCCGGTCCACAAGCGCATGATGCCATTGGCCAAGGGATCCTCCGCCGCCATCCGCAAACCCATGGCGCATCTTCAAATCATCGTTTCCGACGACAAACCCGTCGTCAAAACCAAAGGCCGCAAGCACATTTCCAAAACCGCTGCCGCTGCTGAATAAGCCGGCTTAAATTTTCACTGACACGATTCTATGGGACAGAAAATCAATCCGATCGGCTTCCGCCTCGCCGTCAACAAGGACTGGCGCTCCAAGTGGTATGCCCCCAAAGCCGACTTTCCCGGCTTTCTCCACAGCGACATCAAAATCCGCAGTTACCTGAAGGGGAAACTGATGTTTGCCGCCCTCTCCCGCATCGTGATCGAGCGTGCGTGGAACAGCGTCCGTGTCACCCTTTTCACCGCCCGTCCCGGTCTGGTGATCGGCCGTAAGGGCTCTGAAATTGAACTGATGAATGCCGCCATCAGTGAGATGTGCGGTGGCAAACAGGTCAAAATCGACATTTTCGAAATCAAACAGCCCGAGATCGAAGCTCAACTGATCGCGGAAAACGTCGCCACCCAGCTGGAACGCCGAATTTCCTTCCGCCGCGCCATGAAACGCGCCGTGCAGACTGCGATGGACTTCGGCGCTCTGGGCATCCGTATCCGTGCCGCCGGCCGCCTCGGTGGAGCCGATATCGCCCGCGCTGAATGGTATAAAGAAGGCAAAGTGCCTCTGCAAACTCTCCGGGTCCCAATCGATTACGGCTTCGCTGAAGCCCGCACCGTTTATGGTATCATCGGCGTCAAGTGCTGGATCAACCGTCGCGTCCTCGCCGAAGGCGAAGCCCCGCCGCCCCCACCACCCAACGCCCGTCGTGAGCGTCCCCGTGGCGACCGTCCTGGTGGAGGTGGTCCTGGTGGCCGTGGCCGTGGTGGGCCTGGTGGAGGCCCCGGTGGTCCCCGTGGTGGTGGTGACCGTGGCGGCAATCGCGGCCCTGCTCCAGCTCCAGCCCCTGCTGCTCAGGCCTGAGCCTGAACTGTCCTTTCCTTTTAATTCCTAACTATCTTTCATCATTATGGCAATGCAGCCTAAAAGAGTAAAGCACCGCAAAACCATGCGTGGCAGCCGGTCGGGCAATGCCCAGCGCGGCACCAACGTGGATTTCGGTGAATTCGGCCTCCAAACCCTCGACCGGGGCTGGATCAAGAATACGCAGATCGAAGCGTGCCGGGTGGCGATCACCCGCAACCTGAAACGTAAGGGCAAGGTCTTCATCCGCATCTTCCCCCACAAGCCGGTGACGGCCCGTCCGCCAGAAACCCGTATGGGTAAAGGCAAGGGGCAGCCGGAATTCTGGGTCGCGGTGGTCCGCCCCGGCAATATGCTCTTCGAAACTGCCGGCGTGCCGGAATCCCTCGCCCGCGAGTCCTTCCGTCTCGCGGCCCAGAAGTTGGGCATCCGCTGCCGCTTCGTCCGCCGCAATGGCGCCGCTTAACCTCCATCCGTCTCCCGTCCCATGAAAAACAGTGAAATCCGCGACCTCTCGGTCGATGAATTGATCGCCAAGCGCGGTGAACTCAAACACGAGGGCTTCAACCTCCGCCTGCAGCAGCGCAGTGGCCAATTGGAGAATCCCTCCCGCCTTACGTTCATCCGCAAGGACCTCGCCCGCATTGAAACCGAACTGACCGCCAAACGCGCCGCCAGCGTGGCCTGAGTTGGTTTCCCTTCCTACACCTTAGACTTTTCCCATGTCCGAAGAAACCAACCAGCCGCAGGAAACCGAACGTCCTACCCGCAAAACCCGTGTCGGCGTCGTCCTTTCTGACAAGATGGACAAGACCATCGTCGTCGGCGTTGTCCGCCGCGTTCCCCATCCGAAATTCCGCAAGATCGTCAAAAAAACCACCAAACTTTACGCGTCCGATGACGCCGGCGAAGCCAAAGTGGGTGATCGCGTCCGCGTCATGGAGTCCCGCCCGCTGAGCAAGCTCAAGCGCTGGCGCCTCGTCGAAGTTCTCAAGCACTAAACTGCTTACTCACCAAGCCAAACCACATCCCAAACATAATACCATGATTCAAATGGAATCCAAGGTGCAGGTGGCGGACAACACGGGAGCCCGTGTTGCGAAGATGATCGGCGTTCTCGGCAAGCGTTCGCGCACTGCCGGCATCGGCGACATCATCACCGCCCACATCCGCGAAGCAACCCCCACCGGTGCCATCAAAAAAGGCGAAGTCGTCAAGGGCGTCGTCGTCCGCACCAGCGCTCCCATCCGTCGCAATGACGGGTCGATCCTCCGGTTCGACTCCAACGCGATTGTCATCATCGACAAAGATCAAAACCCCCGCGGGACCCGCATCTTTGGCCCTGTCGCCCGTGAACTCCGCGACCGGAATTTCATGAAAATCGTTTCCCTTGCCCCCGAAGTTCTCTAGACCCATGAAAACACACGTAAAGAAGGACGACCAGGTCGTCATCATTTCCGGCGGGCACAAAGGCAAGACCGGTGTCATCCTCTCCGTCAATCCCACCAAACTGCAGGTGATCATCAAAGGCGTGCACATGATCAAAAAGCACGTCAAGAAGACCCAATCCTCCGAAGGTGGCATCATCGAGCGCGAAGGCCCGATCCATCTTTCCAACGTACGCCTTGCCGAAGCTCCGGTGAAGGAAAAGCCCAAGGCCGTCAAGGCTGCAAAACCTGCCAAGGCTCCCGCCAAAAAGCGCGCCAAAGCAGCCACCGAATAAGCCCCTGACCCTACACGGACATGGAACCAGTACCCGCCCTCAAACAGTTTTATAAGGAGAAAGTCGCTCCGCACCTCAAAGCCAAGCTTGGGGTTACCAACCTGCATCAAATTCCCCAGATCGAAAAAGTCGTGGTGAATTGCTCCGTAGGCAAACAGGCCGACCGCAAGCAGGCCGTTGAAGATGCCCTCAACGACGTCCAGACCATCACCGGTCAGAAAGCCGTGATCACCAAATCCAAAAAGGCGATCTCCAACTTCAAGCTCCGTGAAGGGGAGCCGCTCGGCGTGAAAGTCACCCTGCGTGGCCGCCTCATGTGGGAATTCCTTGAGCGTCTGATGAAGATGGCCCTTCCTGTGGTCCGCGACTTCCGTGGGGTCAGCCCCAAGGCATTCGATGGCAAGGGGAACTACACCCTCGGCATCACTGACCAGTCGATCTTCCCCGAGATTGAAATTGATAAGATCAAACGCCAGCTCGGCTTTGATATCTGCATCGTGACCACCGCCACCACCGATGACGCCGGACGCGAACTCCTGCGCGCCCTCGGGATGCCGTTCCGCGACCACAAGCCTGCCGCTGTCTCCCAGAGCGAAGTGGCTGCTGCCTAATTCCTTCCAACTTTCTATCTCTAAAATATCATGGCCGTCCTCACCGACCCCATCTCTGACTTCCTCACCCGCTGGAAAAACGCCAGCCGCGCCCGGAAAGAAGAGTTCACCGCTCCCTTCTCCCGCATCAAGGCGGAGATCGCCCGCATCCTTCAGGAAGAAGGCTACATCTGGTCCTACGAAGTCGAAACCGGAGAGGGACATCCCCAGATCCGCGTCAAAACCAAGACCACCGATGGCCGCGCTGTCCTGACCGACCTCAAGCGCATGTCCAGCCCCGGGATGCGCCAATATGTGCCCGTGGAAGAAATCCCCAAGGTGCTTAACGGTCTCGGCATCGCTATCCTCAGCACCTCCAAAGGGCTGATGACCGGATCCCAGGCCAAAAAGCAACGTATCGGTGGTGAGCTCCTCGCCATTGTCTGGTAAACCTCCAACTCCTTAACACTTCAATCATATGTCCCGAGTTGGTAATAAATCCATTCCGCTTCCCGCCAAGGTCACCATTGAAAACAAAGGCGGCACCGTCTCTGTGGCCGGACCCAAAGGCAAACTCAGCTACGTCCTTCCGTTGGGAATCAGCTTCAGCCAAGACGGCAGCGAGCTTTCCGTGAAGCGTGCCAGCGATGACCGCAAGCTCCGTGCCCTGCACGGTACCAGCCAGCGCCTCATCAGCAACATGATTATCGGTGTGAACGACGGCTTTGTCCGCCAGTTGGAAATCCACGGCACCGGCTTCCGGGCCGCCGTCAAGGGTGACAAACTGGACTTGAGCCTTGGTTACAGCCACCCGCTGCTGCACCCGATCCCGGCTGACCTCACCGTCACCGTGACCGAGAACACCAAGATCAAAGTCGAAGGAATCGACAAACAGCGCGTCGGCCAGTTCGCCGCGGATGTTCGTTCCTATTACCCGCCCGAGCCTTACAAAGGCAAGGGAGTCCGCTACACCGGCGAAGTCATCCGCCGCAAGGAAGGCAAGAAAGTGAAGTAATCACTCGCTTTCTCCAACTCATACTCCATTTCAAAATCATGAAGGTTAACCGCAAAGAAGCCCGGCGCCGTGTTCACACACGGATCCGCCGCAAAGTGTCCGGCACCGCGCAGCGCCCGCGCCTCGCCGTCCACTTCTCCAACAAGAACGTGTATGCCCAGCTGATCGACGATATCAGCGGCAAGACGATCGCCTCCGCCAGCACCAAGGACGAAGCCGTCAACAGCTCCAAGGCCAATGCCGACACCGCCCTCAAGGTTGGTCAGCTGATCGCCGAGCGTGCCAAGGCCATCTCCGTGGAAACCGTGGTCTTCGACCGTGGGGGTCACTTCTATCATGGCAAGGTCAAAGCCCTCGCCGACGCCGCCCGTGAAAGCGGTCTCAAATTCTAAACTCCTGACGCATGGCAACTGATACTGTTATTACTTCCGAGCACTCCGATTCCGGCAGCAAAGCCGAAATCACCGAAAAGGTGGTGTTCATCAACCGATGCGCCAAGGTCGTGAAGGGCGGACGCCGCTTCAGCTTCAGCGCCCTCGTGGTGGCTGGGGATCGTCAGGGCAAAGTCGGGTTCGGCTTCGGCAAAGCCAACGAAGTCTCCGACGCCATCAAGAAGGCGAGCGAAGCTTCCCGCAAGGGAATGGTTTCGGTCTCCCTCCGTGACAACACCGTTCCCCATGTGGTGCTCGGTGAATTCGGTGGTGGCAAAGTGCTCCTCAAACCAGCCAGCCCCGGAACGGGCATTATCGCCGGTGGTGCGGTGCGTGCTGTCGTGGAAGCCGCCGGCGTCCGCGACATCCTCGCCAAGAGCCTGGGCTCCAAAAACCCAGCCAACGTGGTGAAAGCCACTCTCAGCGCCCTGACCCAGATGCGCACCCGCGAGCAGTTCCTCAAAGCCCGCGGCAAGTTCAAAACCGAAAAGGCGTAATCCGCCCGGACGGCCAGTCCTCCCTGCCGGCCCCGCGCCGGTCCACTCTTTAAAATTCCAGCATTATGCGTCTCGATTCTCTCTCCCCCAATCCGGGTGCCAAGCACCGGATCAAACGCCTCGGTTGTGGCGAAAGCTCCGGCCACGGCAAGACCTCCGGCAAGGGCCATAAAGGTCAAAAAGCCCGCGCCGGCGGTACCGTCCGCCACGGCTTCGAAGGTGGCCAGATGCCGATTTATCGTCGTCTCCCCAAGAAGGGTTTCAACAACGCCGCCTTCTGTTACAACTGGGCCAGCATCAACGTCAGCACGCTTGATGAAGTCTTTGATGATGGTGATGAAGTCAACGAAGTTACACTCCGTGATGCCAAGCTGGTCAAAGGCCGCTGGGATGGTGTGAAAATCCTCGGCTTTGGTGAGATCACCAAAAAGCTGACAGTCAACGTTGACCGCATCAGTGCCTCCGCCCGGGAAAAGATTGAAAAGGCCGGAGGCACCGTGACCTCCCGCGGGCCCGCTGCGGAATAAATCATCAGAATCCTCCGGAGCGGGCGCAACCTCAGTTGCGCCCGCTTTGTTACGCTCCCACTCTTCGGCCGCTCCGGCCTCCCCACCGCTACCTGCCTCTCATGATTTCCGCCTTCCGCAATATTTTCAAAATCCCGGAACTCCGGTCCCGCATTCTGTTCACATTCGCCATGCTGGCGGTGGTCCGCATTGGCGCTGCCATCACCCTGCCCGGAGTGGACCCGACGGTCGTCCAGGGTTACCTCGACAAGGCCTCTTCGGCGGATACCAATGCGGTGGCGACGCTGATCAATGCCTTCAGTGGTGGTGCCATCGGCGCCTGTGCGGTGTTCGGTTTGGGGATCATGCCCTACATCAGTGCCTCCATCATGGTGCAGCTGCTCACGGCGGTGGTTCCCCGCTTGAGCAAGATCTCCCGGGAAACTGGTGGCCGCCAGAAAATCACGCAGTATACCCGCTACCTTACCATTTTCCTTTGTTTGGTGCAGGGATATCTTCTGGCCAAGGGATTGGTTTCTCCCGCCAGCAATCCGCTGCTGCAGGGAATGGACGAATACCTGAAACAGGGCGGGTATCAATTGGTGGCCAATCCGGGGCCCGGCTTTTACTTCATGGCGGTGACCGTGATGACGGCAGGATGTCTCTTTTTGATGTGGCTCGGGGAACAGATCACCGAGCGGGGGATTGGGAACGGCACTTCCCTGATCATTTGTGTCAACATTCTATCGGCCCTGCCCAATGCCCTGGTCGGAACCTTCACCACCTACATCCAGCCCGGTGATCCTCTCAAGGCGGCCCTCTTTGTCGGTCTCCTGCTCCTGTTCTTCCTGTCGATCGCCTCGATCATTGTCCTGACGCAAGCCGTCCGCAAAATCGCGGTGAACTATGCCAAACGGATGGTGGGCCGCAAGGTGATGGGAGGGCAATCCACTCACTTGCCGATCAAACTGAATTATTCCGGAGTGATGCCGATCATTTTTGCCTCGGCGATCATCTCTTTCCCTGCGCTGATCCTGCAGTGGATCTTCCCAACCTCCGAGTGGGTCAATAATTTCTACCGCCTGATGAATGAGCAGGGCCCTCTGCATTGGGGCATTTACTGCGTGCTGATCTTCTTCTTTGCCTACTTCTGGGTGGCGACCATGTTCCAACCAACTCAGATCTCAGAGGATTTGAAATCCAATGGTGGTTATATTCCGGGCATCCGTCCGGGGAAACCGACCGCTGATTTTCTTGATTACACCATGAGCCGTTTGACCTTCGCCGGGGCCATCTTCCTCTCGCTGGTGGCGATCGTGCCGCAAACGATGACGTATTACTGGAAAGTGGCCTCCAGCACCGCTCAGTTTTTCGGCGGTACCAGCATTCTGATTATCGTGGGCGTGCTCCTTGACGTGATGCGTCAGGTGGAAACCCACCTGATCCAGCAAAACTACGATGGGTTCCTCAAACGCGGACGGTTGAAGAGCCGCTATGATGGCGACGGCACCTCCCGTGAAGGGCAGCTTGCCGAAGCCTCGAAGATGGTATGGTTGTGGGTCATCCTTGGGCTCCTCATCATCGCCGGGGTCAGCGCCATGATTTATCGTAAATCGGTTGGATAATCCAGTTCCATGAAGCGGAGTAATGGACAAACCGGGATCGCCCTGCGCAAAGGCGCGGAGATCGACGGATTGAGGGAGGCCGGTCACACGGCCGCCCGTGTGCTCCAGCAAACGGTCGCCTTAATTTGTCCTGGCATCAGCACGGGCGAGATTGATGCTGCGGCAGCGCAGTTCATGGCCGATGCCGGCTGCCGGAGTGCCTTTCTCAACTACAAGGGGTATCCGGGCCAAATCTGTATTTCCCTCAACGAGGAAGTGGTGCACGGCATTGGCAGGGCGAGGCGGATCATTCAAAACGGTGACATCGTTAAAATTGATGTCGGCGTGGTCAAAAATGGCTGGATTGGCGACAATGCGACCAGCGTTCCGGTGGGCGCCATTCCGCCAGAGGTCCATCAGCTATTGAGGGCGACCGAAGAGTCGCTCCATACCGCCATCAGCCTGGCCCAGCCGGGAGAAATGCTGCGCAAAGTTTGTGGCAGTGTTGAAGCATTGGTGCAGCGCTTCGGGTTTACGGTAGTGAAACAATTTGTGGGCCACGGATTGGGCCGCAAGCTGCATGAAAAACCGGAAGTCCCCAATTACGATTCCGGGAGAATCAAAACACGGTTGGAGCCTGGCATGGTCATCGCCATCGAACCGATGGTGAATATGGGCACTTCCGAAGTGGATGTCCTGGCTGACCGCTGGACCGCCGTAACGAGGGATGGCAAACCCAGTTCCCACTTTGAGCACACCATTCTGATAACTGCGGATGGACCGGAGATCCTGACGCCACGGGAACGGCTGACGCTTCCCATGGTCTGATTCCCGCGATGCAGTGAGCCCCATGGCCTCCGCAGCGGGAGTTCAGCTTTCCGGTTGGTGTTCCTGACAGTATTCCTCGCCATCCGCGGCGATGCGGAACTCCAGCGTTGGATCGGTCACCTCCGTGCGGCCGCACGTCCTGCAGAGGTGAAAAGCGGCATCTGCCGGAAGTTTGCCAGATTCATACTCCGCCCGGCGGGAGGAAACGCGCACCCCGTGCCGCCAACGGCGCCACGCAATCGGAAGGGCAAAACAGGCGTAAGGAACGAAAGCCAGCAACAGCGGGAGCCGCATGGGGGGAACCGCAAAAAATTCATAGAGCAGGCCGGCGCCCGTCAGCAGCGCCAACCACTTCACCTTCACCGGCAGGATGAAAAAAATCAGGAAGGTGTAATTGGGCACCACGGTGGCAAAGGCAAGAAAGAGGCTGGAATACAACAGCGTGCTGGCCTGCAGCCCCACAGCTGCTCCCAACGGTCCTGCCAGCAGCACTCCGGCCCAGAGGCAGGCGACAGAACTGAAATAATACAGGTTGAGCCGGAATTTGCCCCATTCCGCCTCCAACTGGTCACCGATCAAAAGCAGGATCATCACCGCGAAAAGGATCCAGATCAGGCTCAGGGTATTCGGGATGAAGCAAAAAGTGAAGAACCGCCAAACTTCCCACTCCGTCCACGCGGCGGGAGTCAGCATCAGCAGGCTTTCAAACCCAGGGTTGGCGTAAATCAGCAGGAAGCAAATGACCTGAAAACTGGCGATGACACGAAGGAGGCCGGGGATGGCGAGGCGGTCAAAACGGCGTTCCATGCGGTCGAGCAGGGTAGGGGAAGTCATAAGCAAATCACAAAGAGGAAACTGGAGGAATAAAAGGCCGCAAAGAGCGGGAAGATCAAATCAGGAAAATGCGCCGGCAGGAGGTCCGGCCCACCGCCAGAGCATGAATAAACGCGGGCCGGACCCGGAAGGGTTCACCAGAAGCCCCACTGCTGCGTCTGCATGACGTATAGACCCAGCAACAGGTTGGAAGCCGCGTGGACAATGATACAGGCGGTCAGGCTTTTGGTCCGCACCAGCACCCAGCTGATGAGCAGCGCCCAAATGATGGCTCCGATCCAGTCGGCGGGTTGATGGGCCAGGGCGAACAACGGCACCGTGGCAGCCAGGGCGCGGGCGCTCCATTGGCCGATGGGGGCGAGCCAGAAATCCCGGTAGGGATCAGCGATGGTGCGCCAGAGAAAACTCCTCCAAAATAACTCCTCCAGGATCGGCACCGCGATGGTCATCCGCACAAAGCGCATGAACACGATGCCGAAAAAGACCGCCGGTTGGTCCTGCCAGATCGTCGGATTGAAACCCTCGCCTCCGCGCGACTCCAGGCCCAGCCACTTCCATTTCCACCACGAGGGCGCGCCCCATGAGGCGACATTCCACCGGTCATGCAGCACGGAGGGCAGAATCCATAAGGTAATGCCTGCCGCGCCCACCGCGATGGCGAAGAGGGCGGTGGACGGCTTGATCCGGTGGATGGGATAGGCCGTCCACCACCACGCGATGAGGGCCAGGCAAGTGATCGTCTGCAGCGGGTAAATCCACTGGTCGGCATGAGTCAGATACCAAGCGGTGCCCGGCGGGTATTGGCCAGGATCCTTGAAAAATCCTTTCAGGGCGAGGAACCCCATGAACACGAGGAATGGTGCCGTGTGCGTAATGGTCGGTGGCGGCAGGGTCCGCGTGCGGCCGGGAAAGGAGGCTGGAGAATCAGAACTCACGCCCGCTCCTTAACCCGCCCGCGCCGGATGTCATCCCGGAATGTGGCAGACGCTGACTGATATTTCCGGCTTTTGCCCAGTGGTATTGGCCGGGTGACCTATCTCCGCTTTGCTTCGGTTCCGACAACCTTTCGGCCAACCGCGCCAGGACATGCCCGTCCTTTAGCAGCGATTGCAGATGGTATCCGACTCGGAGTGAAACGGATGATCCAGAGAAACTCAGCGGAAGCTTCGTCCACCCCGGGGAGGCTGCTTGAGGAGGGGACTAACTTTTCCGGTGCCGCTGGGCGAAGTCCGCGATGCGGTCCAGGGCAATGGCCAACTGCTTCTCGTCGGTGGCATAGCACGCCCTGACAAATCCCTCGCCGGCTTTGCCGAAGGCGGTGCCGGGCACCACGGCCACTTTTTCCTCTTCGAGCAGACGGGTGGCAAATTCCCGGCTGGTCATGCCGGTGCTGCGGATGTCCGGGAAGGCGTAGAACGCCCCGCCAGGCTGGAAGGTCTTCAAGCCAGCGCCGTTGAGTTTGCTCACCACCAGATTCCTCCGGCGCCAGTAGGCCTTGCGCATTTCTTCCATGGGGGCGGCGCCGTGTTCCAGCGCTTCGATGGCGGCGACCTGCGCGGTGATGCCGGCGCAGAGCATGGAGTATTGGTGGATCTTCATCATGGCTTCCGTCAGTTCCGGCGGGGCGCAGGCATAACCGAGGCGGAACCCGGTCATGGCGAAGGCCTTGCTGAAGCCGTGCATCAGGATGGTGCGTTCCTTCATGCCGGGCAGGGCGGCGATGCTCGGATGGGTGCGCTCATCATAAAGCAGTTCGCTGTAAATCTCGTCGGTGATGACAATGAGGTCGTGCTTGATGGCCAAGTCGGCGATACCCTGCAATTCCTTCGGATCCATCACGGCTCCGGTGGGGTTGGTGGGGAAGTTGAGCATGATCACCTTCGTTTTCGGAGTGATGCACTTTTCCACATCGGCCGCACGCAGGGCAAAGTCGTCCTCCGCCTTGGTTTCCACCACCACCGGCACGCCGTAGGCCATGTAAATGGTAGGGCTGTAGCTCACATAGCAGGGTTCATGGTAGATGACCTCCTCGCCCGGATTCAGCAGGGCGCGGAAGGCCAGATCCAGCGCTTCGGAGACGCCCACCGTGACGATGACTTCCCTGGCCGGATCGTAGTCCACGTGGAACTTTTTCGCGACATACTTGGTGATGCTTTTGCGCAGCTCCAGCAGGCCGAGGTTGCTGGTGTAGGAGGTTTGGCCTTTTTCCAGGGAATAGATCGCGGCTTCCCGGATATGCCATGGAGTGGAGAAGTCAGGTTCGCCCACGCCCAGCGAAATCACATCGCCGGCGTTGAGGACCAGTTCGAAGAATTCGCGGATGCCGGAGCGGGGGATCGCCTGGATGCGGTCGGAGATTTTACTTTTCACGCTGAGGGAAAGGTTGTCAGGGGAATCGGAGGGAGACTTCATGGCGTGATCGGCAGGCGGGAGCCGTCCCGCGTGGGGGCCGAGAGGAAGCCGTTCTGTTTGTAGATTTTCAGTTGGAAGTGCGTCACTGTGCTGAGCACGCCGCCCAGGGTGCTGAGCTTCTCCGCCACAAACCGGGCGACCTCCTGGAGGCTGCCGGCCTGGACCACCACCGCGAGGTCATACCCGCCGCTCATCAGCCAGCAGGTGGTCACCTGGTCGAACTTGGCCACGCGCTCCGCCAGCCGGTCGAAACCACCCCCGCGCTCCGGCGTCAGCCGCACCTCGATCAGGGCGGTCACCCCGCCTTGGGAAGTCTTTTCCGGGTCCACTACGGCCTGATAACCAAGGATGGTGCCATCTGCTTCCCACGCGGCGGTTTTGGCCTTCACTTCTGCCGGCGTGAGATTCAGGCGGGCGGCGAGGTCCTCCGGGCTGAGCCGGGAGTCCTTGGTGAGCAGGTCGAGCAATGCGTCCATGGGAATGTGGTTGGGGATCGGTTCGGGAATCGAAAAACCCGCCGTAGCAGCGGAAGCTGGGAGCCGGCGGGCTGCGTCTATAAACGAGAAATGCGTCGGGCACAATAGCTGGACGGCGGCAAATCACGGTGGCTTCACTGGTTATGCCGGGGGAATCCGCCACCTCCGATCCCAGTACTTTTATTCCCCTGGGGCGGCAGGGTGATCACTAACGGAGATCCACCCACTTCCAGGATCCATCCGCATTCAGTTCAAGACAGGCGTCATGGCCCGAGGTATCCGGGGCATCATCCCCGAAGGAGATGCAGGTGATGCCATGTGCGGCCAGCAGTTTCAGGATGCGGTGATGCTCTGTCCCGCCCAGGGCTGAATTGAGTTGATCGAGCAAGGCAAAGTCGGGCTTGGCCAGGATAGCCCGGGCCACGGACATGCGCTGCTGATCTTCAAAGGACAACACCTCCAGCCAATTTCTGGGATGTTCGAAGCCATCGCGTTTGTTGGCTAAAGCGTCCAGCCCAACCTCCCGGAGTACTCCGGAAATTTCCTCATTGGTCATCCGGTTGTCGTTCCCGGATGGAACCAGCAGGTCCCGCAAGGTGCCCGGGGGCAAATAAGGCCGTTCGGGCCGGAAAGCCAGCTTTCCGGCCGGAGGACGGACGATATTCCCTGTGCCGGCATCGTAAAGCCCGGCGGAGGCCCGGAACAGGGCCATCCTGGCGGCAGGATTGGGTCCATGGACCAGCACCCTGGTTCCGGGAAGAAAAGACGAGTTCAACCGGTCCAGGAGCACCGTGCCCTCCGGGTCGGCGGAACGCAGCGTCAGGTCCGTGTAGGCGAAATGATCGGAGATGGTCGAACACCCGATGCAGGAAGCTTCGTTCCGCACCGCGGCTTTTTCAGAAGCCTCGAGGAACTCGCTCAACCGTGCCGTGACTGAGGCGTAGGCCGAGATGGCTTGGAACTGGGTGACGATCAGAGAGAAGGCTCCGAGCAGGGTGGCAAATGCCATCGCGGCCTGACCGATGACCCCGAACTCCACCCCGTGATGCATGAAAAGCGGGGCCACGATCAGGATTGGGATCAGCTGGATCATGTAGTTGTAACCACTCGTGAAAAAGCTGAGATTCCGGTTCACCCGGATGATCCGGCCAAAATTCTCCACGAGCTGATCCAGCCGGTTCATCAGCCGTTCGCGGGTTCTGCCTTCGTTGCCGGTGAGCGCGATCCCTTCGGCATTCTCCCTCACTCGCATCAGTTCCGAGCGGAAGTCCGCCTCCACGTCGGATTGCCGGTAGTTCAGCCGGA
>JAYUWQ010000096.1:0-5598 GCA_043753485.1 bacterium | reverse complement strand
GTTCGAAGGCATTATGAAGTTCGAGCCAGTCTCGCGCGATCACCCCGGCCTGGTCCACGTCCTGCATGTGGGGCGGAATGATGAGCAGCAGTTTTATTATTATGTGATGGAACTGGGCGACGACCGCGAGCGCGGATCGCGGGTGGATGCGACCGACTACGAGGCCCGCACCATGGGGACCGACAGGGCCATGAAGCACCGGCTCCCGGTGTCGGATAGCATTGAATATGGCGCCCAGGTGGCGGAGGGTCTGGCGCACTTGCATGAATGCGGCCTGACACACCGGGACATCAAGCCGTCGAACATCATTTTTGTGAATGGAAAGGCCAAGCTGGCGGACATCGGCCTGGTGGCCGCTGCCGGCCAGATGACATTTGTTGGCACCGAAGGCTTTGTTCCGCCGGAAGGGCCTGGCTCCAAGTTGGCGGACATCTACAGCCTCGGCATGGTGCTCTATGAATTAAGCACCGGGAAAGACCGCCTGCAATTTCCGGAACTGCCGGACGATCCCGGGGAAGCCCGCACCCGCCCTCAGCGGCTGGCGCTGAATGAAATCATCCTGAAGGCCTGTGCCCTTCAGCCGAAAAAGCGGTTCGCCAGTGCCCGCGAGATGGCTCTGGCCTTGCGCGCCGCCAGCCGGAAAAAAGCCGCAGGCCCGCCCTGGATCGGGCGCCTGATCGCCCTGCCCTTCATTACCGCCGCCGCCGCTTTTGTTATCGTAACCTGGCAGCACCATGGGGCCATGCCCTGGCCCCCCGGAAGGTTCGCTGACAAGGATGGCGTCGCCCCTCCGCCCCCGGCGCGCGATGGTCAGGTCTATATCCAAAGCAAGCCCCCGGGCGTCGAAGTCTGGTGGAATGAAAAAATGGTGGGCCGCACCCCCCTGACGGTGTCGGTCCCCGCAGGGGATGCCAATTTCACCCTGCGCCGGAAGGGCTACCGGGATGCAGTGATGACCGTGGGCAGTATCGAATCCGGAAAGCCGACCTCCCCGCCGGAAGTGATCCTGCGTTTCGACAATCCTCCCAAGCCCGGCCAGATCTGGGAAAAAAACAGTCTCGACATGCTCTTCGATCCCTCGCCGGAGGGTCACATCTCCCGGCGTGCGGTCACTTACGATCAACTCCAGAAAGTACAGGCCCTCGTCGACGGCGCGGTGGTCCGGGAAGTCACGGGCCCCAACGAGGAACTGCACCTGGTGGGCATCCCGCTGGCGGATGCGGCGCGTTTTTGTGATGAGCTCACCCAACGGGAAACCTTGGAAGGATGGTTGACCGAGGATCTTTGTTATCGTCCGGAGCCCTTTGTTCCGAAGGACCCTGACGAGGCCAAAAAACTCAAACCGGGACAGGTCTGCTTCCGCCTCGCCGTGGAGAAATTCGGGACCATCACGATTGATTCCGAACCTCCACGCGCTGAGGTTTACGAAGGCAATGTTCGCCTCGGCACCACCCCCTGGCAGACATTCCGGCACCGTCCCGGCCCCCTTGAATTCCGGCTCACCCTGCCCGGCTACAAGGAAACCCACGCCAAGGGCACCCTGAAGTCAGGGAGCTCACTGACCCTGACAATTCCTCTCCAGAAAAGCAAACTCGCGGTCTTCGGTAAAAACTGGACCAACAGCCTCGACGTTCCCCTGGTGCCCCTTTCACCGGACGTGCTGACGGCCATCTGGGAGACCCGGGTTCAGGATTACGCTGCTTTTGCCAAGGCCAGGGGGGTGACGGTCCGGCTCAAGGACGAGGACAAAAACGGCAAGGACGACCTTGATCAGGAAGGCACCCATCCGGTGGTGAATGTGACCCGCCAGGAAGCCCGGCAGTTCTGCCGCTGGCTGACCGAGACCGAGCGTGCGGCGGACTATCTGGATGACACCATGGAATACCGGTTGCCCACCGATGCCGAGTGGAGCCTCGCGGCCGGCTCACCCAATTTGAATGAACTGCGCCGCACTCCCGCCGAGCGGCACCTCGCCGTGACTGGCGTTTATCCCTGGGTGCCCCCTTATCAGTTTCCCCCACCCACCGGCAATGCCAAAACCAAGCTGCCTCCGGACGTGATCCCCACCAAAGCAGCCGGCAATCTCGGCGACCTGACCGCCTTGAAGCGGGGAACCCTCGGCCCGCTCAAACCAGCCCAGGTCAAAGCACTCGAAGTGCAAGGCTACGACGATGGGGTGGCCTTCACCTCGCCGGCCGGCCAGTTCGCCCCCAACGGCATTGGTCTCTTCGATTTGTCAGGCAATGTCTGGGAATTTGTCGAAGAAGACTACGGGGGCGGAAAAACGCCTGAACGACTGGGCTTTGCGGTACTCCGCGGCGGCGGATGGAATACCCTGGCCACCGAACGGGATGAACTCGCCACCCAGTTCCGCAATGCAATCCCGCCCGACAAATTCGATAGCATCTACGGATTCCGGTTCGTGCTGGCGGTGATCAATCCCTCCGGGCTACCGGCCGCCACCGGCGCCAATGGAACGACCCCTGTGCCTGCCTCCAGCGTCCCGCCATACGAACCGGAAACCACGGATTGAAACAAGGCGGCGGTCACTCCTAAACTTTTCCTGTGGGGAGAATCTGCTCAACGCCCGGGCGAGGGTGACCGCTGGGAGGCCATCTCGGCAAGGTGCCAGGCGATTTTTTCGGCATGAGTCCGCAGCCTGCGGGTGGCGTCCTTGATCCGCTGGCGCTCCGACTCGCGGGTGGCAGAGATAACCGCAGGCTGGATGCGCAGGCGGGAAGTAAGGTTATTGATCAGCATGGGATAAAACGGGGGGATTTCACTTCAAAGGCGTCACCATCCCCTGTGGATACGGTGATAATATCACGCAGCGTTTGTAAGCAGGCCTTGAACGTGCGGCCCCTTGGTGCCGGCTCCTCCGGGCGCCAGCTATTCCGCCGTCGGCTGATTCCTCATGAAATCAGCCACCTGGGCGAAAAACGCGAAGAGGGAGCCCGCCGCCGCCGCGGGAATGGTGGTTTCCTCCATGGAAGCCTTCATGAGTTCCAGCCAGCGGTCACGTTCAGGTCCGCCGATCGCAAATGGCAGGTGCCTTCCCCGCAGCCGGGGATGACCCCGGGATTCAATGTATTTCATGTTGCCGTGAAACCGGAAACGCAGGAATCCGGCGAAGCGTTCCTCGGCTCCGGCCCAGTCGTCGGGGGGATACATCGGGCCTACCAGGTCATCCTCCTTCATCCGGCGGTAGAAGACGGCGGCGAGGCGGGTGAATGCCGCTTCGTCCACTTGTTGAATAATCAGGGATTCATCGATCTGCGTGGACATATCACGGAAAGCTCAGGGACGGCCCGCAGGCTGGGCCGGGGGTTTATTGCCGGAACGCACGCGCTGCCACCAGCCGCGCAGCCCGGCTCTCGGGGCCTCCGGGGCAGGCGCCGCGACAGGAGCGGCGGCCGGCGCGGCCGGGCCAGAGGCGGGCTTCCGGCGCCGGGTGGAAACCGCCGCATCCTCCGGATCCGCATCCTCGTCCACTTTGTCTTCCGGGATTTCCTTGCCGTCCTTCTTCAGTTTGTAGATTTTGTTGAAGACATCACCCACGATGGGAGCGACCTTCCGTCCTCCGGAAATTTCATCACCAGGATCGCCTTCATAAAGCGCGGCGTAGGCATATTCCGGATTGTTGGCCGGGATGAATCCGGCAAACCAAGCCACATAATCCTTGGGACTGTCATGCCATTCCCCGGTGCCCGTCTTGCCTGCCATGGCCACATAATCGTTGGAAGCTCGGGTCCCGGTGCCATCGCCATCCGCCACCACGGCCCGCATGCCCCGGCGCACTGCTTTCAGCGCGTCCTTGTCGATGGTGAGGGCGGTGCGCACGCTGGGCGGGAAGTTTTGCACGATCCTGCCATCCACGTCCTGGATCTGGCGGACCAATCGTGGCCGCGGTACCGCATCCCCCCGCGCCAACGAAGCCATCATCTGACAAACCTGCAGGGGAGTGGCGGAGACTTCGCCCTGACCGATGGCTATGTTGGCGAGGACCCCTCCGGTCATTTCGCCCTTTCGTTTCCGGTAGAACTCCGGGCTGGGCATGTTGCCGGCGGCTTCCATGCTAGGCAGGCAAATGCCGGTCTTGTCTCCATATCCCAAGGTGACCGCCATGGCAGCGATGTTCGCTCCCCCGGCGACCCTGGCGGCCTGCCAGAACCAGGGGTTGGAGGATCGTTTGATAGCTCTAACTATATCCATGGAACCTTCATCTTTTTGACTGTGATTCCACATCCAAGTGTTGCCGAATTTCATGCCTTTGGGACTGTTGAATTCAGTATTCACAGTGACCTTTCCACTCTCCAGAGCCGCGAGAGCCGTAACCACCTTGAAGGTGGAAGCTGGTGGATAAAGCCCCTGCAGGGCTCGGGGAAGCAAGGGGAGCTGCTTGTCATTCCTTAATTTGTCATACTGCTCACTATCAATTCCATACGCCCAGTCGTTGGGATTGTAGCCAGGATTGGAACACATCGCGATGACATCGCCGGTCTTCACATCCATGATCACAAACGCCCCCCGCACCGCATTGTCCCGCATCTCCCGTTCCACGATCGCCTGAAAACGCGCATCAATCGAAGTCACGACGGTGTGACCGGCCTTGGGCCGCTGGACCCAGTCTTCCGAGAGCTTCTCCCCGGCGGCATTGTAGAGCACATTGTAGATTCCGGGGTTGCCGGTCAACTCCGGGTCAAACCGCTGCTCCAGTCCGTATTTCCCAACCGTCGGCGGCCAGAGATATTCATCAGACAGGATGTCACCGGAGGCCATGGAGCCACTCTTGCCCATGTAGCCCAGCACGTGGCTGGCCATGGCTTCCCGGGGATAGGTCCGCAGATAAAACGGTCGCAGCACCACTCCGGCGGGCAGTTGATCCTTGATCTGCTCCACCACCTCATCCGGCACCATGGTGGAGGAAAGCAACGGCACCCACCGGCGCTTCCGGTAATGCTCGAGGATCTTGTCGTCCTTGATGTCCCACCCTTTGGGCAGGGTGCGGCGGGCCCACGCGATGGGTTCCCGGGCGGCATCAAAAACGGCGGAGTCACTGAGGCCGTCCTTCAAGGGCAACTGCACCCCCAGATAGTAGGCCATGCGGTTTTGCGCCAGCGGCTCGCCATTCCGGTCCACGATCTGGCCGCGGGGGGCAGGCACCCGCAGCGAGAGGGGCCGCGCACTGGGATCGGTATTCAGGCTGATCGCGATCTTCGATTTCTCCGGTTTGCGGGCATCCGGAAGCGGTTTCGCCGGGACCGGCGGGGAGGCCGTGCCGGGAACGGCCCGCACCGTCCGGGGCTCGGCTTCATCATAGGGCACCGGCTTCACGGCGAGCGGCTCCGCTTGGTCATCAGGCACGCCCTTCACCGTGAGAGGTTCTTCATCGTCCTCCACCGGGACCGCTTTGGGGATTTTGGGGGAATCGGGCGCAGGCTCCGCCTCCTCCACGATTTCCGGACGCGGGATGGGTGCCCCCGGTTCCACCACAATTTCGGCGACGGGCGGCACCGGATCGCCAGGCTGAGCAGGGGAGGAATTCAGGCTGCCCGCCACACAGCAGGCGACGGTGAAAAAGCGGCGGATCATCATGGA
>JAYUWQ010000095.1:0-2273 GCA_043753485.1 bacterium | reverse complement strand
TGGCGTCCTGCTGCATCTGATAGAGCTTGGCCCGCAGCATGTTCATCGCCATTTCCGTGTTTTTCCCCTGGGTGCGGTTGACCTGACAGGCCACGATGATGCCGGTGGGAAGGTGGGTGAGGCGGACGGCCGTTTCCACCTTGTTGACATTCTGCCCGCCCTTGCCGCCCGAGCGGTAGGTGTCGCGTTTCAGGTCGCCATCCTTGATCACGATCTCACCGTCGTCCTCCACTTCAGGGACCACGTCCACGCTGCAAAACGAAGTGTGTCGGCGGCTCTGGCTGTCAAACGGCGAGATGCGCACGAGGCGGTGCACTCCGCGCTCGTTCTGCAGATAACCATAAGCGTAGGGCCCGGTGATTTTCATGGTCACCGAACGATAACCGGCCCCATCGCCTTCGGTGAAATCCATCAGTTCAGCTTCCATCCCCTTGCGCTCGGCCCAGCGGCTGAACATGCGGTAGAGCATCTCGGCCCAGTCCTGGGATTCGGTGCCACCCGCTCCCGCATGGATGTTGAGGAAGGCGTTGGCCCCATCCAGGGAGCCGGACATGAGGGTGACGATCTCAAAATCACTGAGGGCCTGGCCGATGCCGTAAAATTCGTTATGGGCTTCGATCCGCAGCGAGGGGTCGCTGTCATCGGCGGCCATTTCGAGGAGGACCTCAAAGTCGGCTAGACGGGTTTCGAGCCCGCGCCAGGTTTCGAGTTTCCGTTGAATGGTGGCCCGTTCGCCGACGACGGCCTGGGCGGTGCTGTGGCGGTCCCAGAAATCGGGGGCCATCATTTTGGCTTCCAGCTCGGCGGAGCGGGCTTCAAGGGCGGGCAGGTCAAAGATACCTCCGGAGTTCGGTCAGCCGGCTTTTCAGCGCGGCCGGGTCGAACGCCTGGAGGTCGATCGTCAGGGATTTATTAACAGGATCCATAGGAGTGGCGTCCGTAGTTCTGGAATCCCGGCGCCGCAAGGAGGGAATCCGCTGGCACGGCGCGCGGCAGGTGCAAGGATGCAGGCATCGAAAAATCCCACGCCATCCTGATCCGCAAGTCGCTGCTGACGGAAACCAGTCTGATCATCCACTGGTGCTCCCGGGAGCATGGCTTCATCCGCACCGTGGCCAAGGGCGCCCGGCGTCCCGGCAGCCCCTATGCGGGCAAGCTGGATTTATTTTACACGGCGGAGCTGGCATGGCTGCCGGCCCGGAAATCCGATTTGCACACCCTGAAGGAACTGGAAGTCACCGACTTCCGCCTCGGTCTGCAAGCCAGCTACCTGCGGGTGCTGTGCGCCTCGTATTTTGTGAAGCTGCTGGAGGGCGTGGCGGAAGTGGAGACGCCGGTGGAGAGTCTTTACGATCTGCTGCGGCGGGCCCTGGACTATCTGACCTCCCACGAACCCACCCGGAAGGCGGTGCTGCATTTTGAGCGGGAACTGGCGCATGATCTGGGAGTACATGGAGACGAGGGCACGTCACCGATCGCCTCCCTGCGGCAGATGCTGCACCGGGTGCCGGTGCTGCGGGAGGAGTTGCTGGAGCAGTTGACCAGTTAGCACCGGAAGGACGGGGCGCCAAAAATCTTCAGGTCCGGGCCGGGTGAGGGTTGCAAGCCGCCCTGGTATTGGCTAATCGGCGGCATGCCCGATCCTGCCGTCCCCCAGCCTGCCGCCGAACCCTGCCCGGCCTGCTCGGCATGGATGAACGTGTCGGCGCTGCAACCCTTTGCCAAAGTGGTCTGCGCGGCCTGCGGGGCGACGGTGCGGGTGCGCACCGCATTCCATCATTTTCAAATCGTGCGCGAAGTCGGCCTGGGCGGCATGAGCCGTGTCTTCGGAGCGCGGGATGCCTCCCTGGGAAGGGACCTCGCGCTGAAAATCCTGAATCCTGGACTGAGTCAGGACGACAAGCGGCTGCGCCAATTTGAGCGCGAAGCGCAGATCACGGCCAGTATCAGCCACCCCAATGTGGTCAAGGTCTACACTGCGGGGCGGGACCAGGGGTATTTCTACATTGCGATGGAACTGGTGGAGGGGGGCAGCCTGGATGAAAAAATCCAGAAGCAGGGCCGCCTGCCGGAAGCCTGGGTTTTGGAGGTCGCCGAGCAGGTGGTGCAGGGATTGAAGGCCGCCAACGAGGCGGGCCTGATCCACCGGGACATTAAGCCCGGGAACATCCTGCTCTCCGCCGAAGGCACGCCGAAAATTGTGGATTTCGGCCTCGCCGTCTTCACCCGCGACGGGGTGGAAGACACGGAAATCTGGGCCACTCCCTACTACG
>JAYUWQ010000094.1:0-5605 GCA_043753485.1 bacterium | reverse complement strand
TCCGGAGCCGCTTCACCGGCGATGGGGTGCGCGACACCGGCTGCACCCTCAAGGTGCTGCGCACGCCTTGCCGGGATTGTCTGATCCTCTTCCGCGGGATGCACCGTTTTATCCCTGCGCTCATCAAAGGCGGTGGTCACCGCCTCGCGGAAATGCCGGTGAACCACCGGCCACGCATTTCAGGCGTCAGCAAATATGGCTTCGGCAACCGTGCCCTCCGTGCCACCACGGACATGTTCGGCGTCAAATGGCTGCTCTCCCGCCAGAGCCGCTATCAGGTCAAGCCGCCCCGCCCGGGGCCAACGGAAACAGCGCCTCCCACTCCTCCGGTTTGAAGCCCACCGTGCCGCGTCCATCACCCGTCAGCAGAAATGGCCGTTTTACCAGATTCCCATGCCGGGACAACAGCTCCAGCGCTTCTGCTTCGCTCAGGACAGGCAGGCGGACCATCAGATTCATGGCCTTGTAATCTCCGCCGGAAGTATTGAAAAGCCGCCGTAGGCTGCCGGTAATTGCCAGCATCCGTTCCAGTTCCGCCACGGTCGGGGGCTGCTCACGGATGGGGACGATCTGCGGGAGAATCCCCCGCTCCTTCAGGAATTTCACCACCTTCCGGCAGGTATCACAGCGGTCGTAAAGATAAATTCGCACATCGGAAGCCGGCATGGCTTCCGCATATCCGCCGCGACCGCTCCGTCAAGCCGGGCCTTTTCCGTGTTTTTTCTGAAAAGACGATTGGCAGGGCCCCCCGCACCGGCGTAGCCATGCCCCGCTGGATGGTCCATCCAGCTGTTTTCATTTTCTTCCCCAATGCTTCCCTGGATCGATGCCCTTCTCCTGGCCCTGCCCGACCGTGTCCACACGGATGCGGCGACTCTTGCCGGTCATGCGACTGACAAATGGTTTGCCTCCAATGATCCGGAAGCCGTCGTCCTCGCCACCAATGCCGCCGAGGTTTCCACGGCCATGAAGATCGCCCATGAGCACAACGTGCCGGTCACCACCCGCGGGGGCGGAGTTGGTTATGTGGGAGGCTGTGTGCCGGTCAAAGGCGGGCTGGTGCTGGCCCTCGCGGGCATGAACCACATTCTCGAAATCTCGCCCGAAGATGGAGTGGCCATTGTGCAGCCGGGCGTCATCACCGGCGACCTCCAGGATGCCGTGAAGAAGCTGGGCTGGTATTACCCTCCGGACCCGGCAAGCCTCAAGGAATGCACCCTCGGCGGTAATGTCGCCACCAATGCGGGCGGCCCCCGTTGCCTGAAATACGGTGTCACCCGGCCTTATGTCCTGGGCTTGGAAGTGGTGCTGGCCAACGGCGATATCCTGCGCACCGGCGGACGCTGCCACAAAAACCGTCAGGGGTTTGACCTCACCGGCATCTTTGTCGGCAGTGAGGGCATGCTGGGCATCATCACCGAAATCACCCTGCGCCTCATTCCGCATCCCCCGACCCGGGCGCTGCTCGGAGCCACCTTCCGCACTTTCCCGGAGGCCGCCCTCGCGGTGCAACGGGTCCTCGGCGCCGGCCACCTGCCCTCCGCCCTGGAAATCAGCGACAAATTCACCCTCCAGGCGGCCCGTGATTATCTCGGCGAGGAACGCACCCCGCACGGGGATGCCCATTTGTTCGTGGAAACCGACGGCCATCCGGAATCGGTCAGTGCCGAGGCCAAGAAGCTGACCGCCCTGCTCCGCGGATCAGGGGCCATTGCCATCAAAACCGCCACCACTGAACAGGAGGTCGAAGCCCTCTGGTCCTTGCGCCGCGAGTTTTCCTACAGCCTGCGGGCCACCGGTCTGATCAAGCTGAACGAGGATGTGGTCGTGCCGCGCAGCAAGCTGGTGGAGCTGGTGCAGTTTGCCGAAGCCCTCCAGGCCGAAAGCGGCTTTGCGATCGCCTGTTTCGGCCACGCCGGTGATGGCAATATCCATGTCAATATCATGGTGCCTGACATGGAGGATCCCATCCAGCGGTCGGGCGCCGAACAAGCCTTGGATAAACTCTTCCGCCATGTCCTCAGCCTCGGCGGGGTCATCAGCGGCGAACACGGCATCGGCCTGGCCAAAAAGCGCTGGTTCCCGGAAGCCATCGACGCCACCGGGCGCGCCGCCCATCTCGCTTTGAAGTCCGCTCTGGATCCCAAAGGCCTGCTGAATCCCGGAAAGTTCCTTGATTAGGCAAACCCCTGCTCAGGGCGCAAAGCTCACCTCAAGGCGGTAAAACACCTTCCCGGCCGCGCTGGCGGGAACCACGGCCGAGGCTTGCCGCGTCTCCTGCGTAATGTCAGGAATGACTCCGGTATCGGCCCATGAGCCCACCGTCAGGGTGGAGGATTGCTGCACTTTGTATTGATAACCGGCCGAGGCCTGCCACGTCAGGCTCATCGCAGAGCCTGTCCACGCCGCGTCAAAGTCCACCACCGCTTCCGCGAGGGAAATCTGTGGACGCAGATCCATCCAGACTGGATGGTGATCGCTGGGATCGGTATCCCCTATCACCGCCCGCAATGGATCGGACGGTCCGGGCCAGAAGACGGCGCCGTTAAAAACGGAAAACCCTGCCTTGGAAGGCAGCACATAATCCACCCGCAGTCCGCCGGAAAACGCCGCGGTGTCGTGAATCCGGTTTCCGGTCTGCCCATTGTTGGCGGTGGAAAAATTGGCCCCGCCACCGGTGGCTCCACTGGAAGGAATGAACGACGCATTGATCAGCGGATGCTGGGTCAACTGACGCGCCGCCCCGGTCAGGGTATCCCCATCATTGGGATCGGCATTCTGATCCCCCTCCACCACAAACCGGGCTCCGGCCGGCAGCCCGCCCCGGCCACCGGCATCATCCAGAATGTAGGCCGACCGTGCCGGATCGATATAGTCCGCCCAAAACCTGATCTCATCGTAGTTCCGCTTCCCGTTCTTATTCTCCGCCCCGTCAAAGGTCGGAGGAGTGGGATGAGAGGCGAGGAGGTGGGCGATGATGCCGCCTCCCAGATCGACCGGCACATCCAGATGGGTTTTGGAGGAAAGCCGCAGCAGCTCCTGCTCCCCGGCACTGTAATAGGAGGTCAGCGGCGGGCTGCCGGTGTTGAGCAGGAGTTGCGATCCCGGCAGGTCCTTCCATTTAAAAAGCTGGAAGCTGCGGATTTTGGATAACTCGATCGGAAACCTTGAATAGATCACCAACCCATACTGCCCCGGAAAGGTGCCGAACCCGAAACTGTCATTGCCATAGGCTTCAGTGCCCGGAGTGGTCACCGACGTGCCGTTGTTATCCAGATCGAAACCCGTGCTGACCCCGGTATTCGACCGCGCCGCGTACCGGACCGGCAGGTTCAGTCCTTCCAGTCCCGGCTTCTGGGGCGTGGCGAGGAATTTATCCGCGAACAGATTCATGGACTGGCCGCCGTCATCATCAAATTCATTGAGCAGCAGCACATCCGGCCGGATGCGCTGCAGGGCCTCCGCCACCTGGTGGATATTGGCAGGATTGGAAGCCACGCTGGCGGGCGTCGCATTCAACTCCACCAGCAGCGCGCCTTCCGTGGCCCGGAAAAATGAAACATTGTACGTGGCAAATCTCACCGGAGACGGCGGAGCCGCCCCGGCCACACCAGCGGAAAAGATCAGGAGGGCATTACGGAGAAATGAGGACACCGGAAATTCAGGTCTGGGGATCGAGCAGTTGCTTCCGGCACGCGGCCAGAGCGTCCTGCTGCTCCTTCGGTAGCACTGGCCACGCCAGTTCGAGACGTTTCATTTCTGCCAATATCGCCGCACTCACCAGCAGCCTCATGTCCCCCTTGTCATCGGCAGGAATAATATACCAGGGCGCCCGCTTCGTGGCGGTGGCCGCGATGGCTTCCTGGTAGGCCACCTGATAGTCGTCCCAGCGGGCCCGCTCCACCAGATCGCCCGGATTGAATTTCCAATTCTTGGAGACGTCATCGATGCGGGCCAGAAAACGCCGCTTCTGCTCATCCTTCGAGACGTGCAGGAAAAACTTCACCACCCGCATTCCGTTCAAATGCTGATATTCCTCAAAGTTCCGGATTTGCTCAAAGCGCTGTTCCCAGAGCTGCGGCAGATCCTCCATGGCGGCATCCGGCAAGCGCTGGCTATGAAGGATCTCGGGATGCACCCGCACCACCAGGACCTCCTCGTAGTAGGATCGGTTGAAGATCCCCACCTTGCCACGGCCGGGCAGCGCCTTGGTGGTGCGCCACATGTAGTCGTGATCAAGTTCCTCCTCACTGGGACGCTTGAAGGCGGTGACTTCCACTCCGTGCGGATTGATCCCGCTCATGACATGTTGGATGGTCCCGTCCTTGCCCGCCGCATCCATCGCCTGAAAAACCAGCAGCAGGGCAAATTTATCCTGGGCATACATCTGTTGCTGGTGGGCATCGATCTCCTCCTCGAATTCCCGGAGCAGGGCCACCAGCTGGGACTTGTCCTTGTAAAGCCGCTTGTCCAGGCCGGTGGACCATTTGTTCAGGTTCAGCTTTCCCTTGCCGGCATAACGGAATTCCGAGGCATCGATCGACTTTTTCATGCCGCAAGTCTGCGGTCCAACGCGGCCCGGGTCAAGCCCCGCCATTGGCCTGCGGTACCAGCCACCCCGCGGCAACCGGGGCCGGAACCGCTAGTTTTCAAATTCCCCCAGCAAGGCCCGCACCGTGCGCAGCAGGGTGAAGTAGCGTTTGGTTTTACAGCCCCGGCGCAGGCGCTCGGTGACGAGTTCTGCCGGGGTATCGCAGGGGCATGGGGTGAGCCGCTCCACGCTCCCGCTGCTCAGACCGATCAGGGTGTGGATGAATGGGCTGTCGTTTTCATGAGTCAGGCAAATCACGCCCCGCGGTCCCAGCAGTTCCACCCGGGGCACCGCCCGGAGGCTTTCGACCTCGCCAAATACCAGCCGGATGTGCCGGCCATGATGGAGCACCATGAAGCTGCCCTCGGAGGGCCAACCCGACTCCAGAATCCAGCCTGCCTGATGAATCATCCAGGCCGCCAGCATCTTGGCCGCGAGCCGGTGGCCGGTGCCATAGTCAATCTGGACTTCCTTAATCTCCTTCAAGTGTTCCAAGGCCCCCGGCTCATCAAAGGCAGCGGCCAGGGCCATCCGCAGATGCAGCACCCGGGTCCAGCTGAGGTCATTGACCGTGAATCCGCCATGGTCATGCCGCCAGGCGTGCTCCAGCCGGTGCAGCTGCGGCAGGGGGTCGCGCCATTCACCACTATCAATCACCAGCCGGTCAATCACCGCATACAGATGCGGCTCGAAACGGTCGGAAAATTCCCCCTGCCACCAGAAGGTCAGCGGCAGGTCGCTTTCCAGCCACGAGAAGACCGTATTGGGCACCAGATTGGCGCTTTGCCCGGAAATCAGGAAGGTGATCTGCTCGGAGCAGACGGACTTCTTGCCTCCAGCAGTCAGTTGGCAATGCGCCGTGATCCAGGCCCGGACGGAAACTTCCGGCGCCTGCGGATTGGCCGCAATCAGCAGGGCCCGGCAGGCGTGCTCCCGGGTCACCTCGCGGATTACCTCGCTGATGAACTTTGCGATCTACTCCGAGGAGGTGGATTCGCTGACCGCCAACACCGA
>JAYUWQ010000093.1:0-2281 GCA_043753485.1 bacterium | reverse complement strand
TCGAGCCGGGGCGCCTTCCGCAGCGATTTGCCCTCAGGGAATACGCGGTAGAGCCGCCCCTTGTCCTCGCCCAGCCGGTAATAGGGCAGCAGCTCGGCGCGGCCGTTTTCCGGCAGCCAGTCCGGGTGCTCAATGATGTAGCGGTACATGTCCACCACCCAGAGCGCGCCGTCCGGGCCGGTGCGGGTCATGACCGGACGGCACCAGCGGTCGCTGCTGGCAAAGAAATCGTGTTTTTCCCCGCCGGGCGCGCGGCGGAAGGTGTAGGACACGCCGTTTTCCAGCAGAATGTTATGCTGCACGAGGTTATGGAACGGTTCGCAGGTGAAGGCGTCCAGTTCGTGCTCCCGGCGCGGAAAGAGCAGATCATCGCGGTAAATCAGGCCGCTGCAGGCGGAGGTGAAATGGCCGGTGTTTTCAAAGGAATGGAAACGTTTTTCCGGCGGGCTGACTGGATAGACCGGGGCATTGAGCGGAGTGATGATGAACTGGGTGGGGTCCGGCGCCGGGACGTGGGGATTCCGTTTCAGATAGGGATCCGGCAGCACATACTGCCACAGGGCACGGCTGTTCTGGGTGCCGAACCAGTGGCCGGCATCATCGCGGTTGCGCCCGAATTGCGAGGGGCCGCTCTCGGGCCTGACATCTCCAGTGAAGGGATCGAAGCTGAAATCGCGGCTGCCGGTTTTGACGTCGGTCTGGTTGCGGTGACTCCGCAGCACTGTCGCGGCGCCATGACCGCCGTGGTGCCCTCCGGCGGCGCAATAGATGCGGTTGTCGAGCCCCCAGCGCAGCCCATTGGCGCGCAGTTGCTGGTTGCCTTCGGTCAGGCCGGTGATGACCTTTTCCGTGTGGTCGGCCCGGCCATCACCGTCGGTGTCCTTCAGATAGAGCAGATCTGGGGCGGCGGTCACGAAGATGCCATCTTTCCAGGTAAGCAGGCCGGTGGGAAAGTTGAGGCCGTCGGCAAAGAGAGTGGACTTCTCGTAGCGGCCATCGCCGTCGGTGTCCTCCAGGACCCGCACCCGTCCACCGGGTTTTCCCTGGTTGTCCATGCCGCTGGGGTAGTCTGCCATTTCCACGATCCAGAGCCGCCCGGCGGAATCCCAATCAATCGCGACCGGGTCCAGGGTCTGCGGCTCACTGGCGGCGAGTTCAACTTTGAACCCAGCGGGCACTTGGATGGACTTCAACGCCTCCTCCGGGCTGAGCGGCGGAAACTCCGGAGTCAGCGCCGTGACCGGCGGGGTTTGCCGGGCGGCCTGATAGAGTTGGCTGATGGTGGTGGGAGCCAGAGCGCCGGGGAAGACCGCGATTTCATCGAGCTTGCCTTCCCAATTGGCGAAACCATCAATCCTGCCACCGAAGCAAAGTTGTTTCAGATCCTGCGGAATGGTGAGGGGGAGCGTGCCCTCCAGGTCAGGCACGGGCCGGCCATCAAGGTGCACCCGGATGTTGGTCCCTTCACGCACCAGCACGACGTGATGCCATGCTTTCATGGCCAAGGTGGATTTGCCGGTGAGCAGTTGATTGGATTCGTTGCCATTGAAAAGAATCAGCCGGCCCTGGGCCCCTGGCAGATGGGTGCCGCCGATGCCGAGATGTTCGCCCGCCGCGGTGGTGTCGCCGTCCCGCCCGCGGGAATAGGCATAACCGGTTACGGGCCGGGCGTCCGTGGGCATGCCGTTCCACAGCCAGAAGGCCACGCTGTAGGTATCGCCCAGGGGCACAGCGGCCTGCATGCGTCCTCCTGCGAAATGAAAAGCCCGGCTCAGGGGCGCGGTGCGTGGTTTTTCATCGTGCCCTGGCAGATAGAGGGCGACCCCTGGTTCCAGGGTGGCAGGGTGCCTGCCCGTGGCGTCGGGGACGGCCCCGGATTCCATTTGCTCCATGCGCCAAAAGGCGAGCGGCTTGGCGTCGATGATGGCTTTGGCCGGGTCAGTCTCGACGGGCTGCGGCATGCGGGCTGGTTTTCCTGACGCCTTTTCCAGCAGGGTCGTGAGGGCGGCGGTGATTTTCGTTTCTGCTGGAGTCTCCAGCTTGGCCGTCCGCGCCGGCCACGTGGTGTAGCCTCCGAGGGCATGCTGTTCAGGTGGGGGAATATAACCTTCCGCACCATTTGCCAGGGAGATGTTCATGGTCAGGGGGAAGGGGCTGCGGGCCTTGAGTTTCAGTCCGGTCAGGCAGAAAACCTCGTTGGGGATTCCGGTGATGCCGAGATCACCGATCCTCAGCGCCTGCAGTTTGAATTCCGTCGTTGGACCCTCATGGAGGTAAATGG
>JAYUWQ010000092.1:0-5630 GCA_043753485.1 bacterium | reverse complement strand
CACCACCATCGGAGCCAATGCCACCATCGTCTGCGGCATCACCCTGGGGCGCTATTCCTTCATTGCCGCCGGCGCGGTCGTCGCGAGGGACGTGCCTGATTATGGCTTTATCATGGGCGTCCCGGGCCGTCTTAAAGGATGGATGAGCCGTCATGGGCATTTGCTCCACTTCGATGACAGCGGGCACGCCACCTGCCCTGAATCCGGCTTCAGCTATGAACTCACGGACGGCCAGGTGCGTTGCCTCACCCTTGATGAGGAGGCTCCCTTGCCTGCGGAACTGGCCACGGGAACCGATACCTATGATGCTTTTAAATCCGTCTGATTTTACCCCATCACTTATTCAACCCAGAACCCCGTCCGCCGCCCACTACCCATGAAGGTCCCACTCCTCGACGTCAACGCCCAGAACCTGCCCCTCGAAGCCGAACTCACCGCCGCCTTCACCAGCGTCCTGCGGTCCGGCCAATTCATCATGGGTCCCGAAGTGGAGGGCTTTGAAAAAGAATGCGCGGCCATGGTGGAGGCGAAACATGGCATCGGCTGTTCCTCCGGCACCGACGCCATTCTCCTCGCCTTGATGGCTCTTGGCATCGGACCGGGCGATGAAGTCATCGTCCCCACCTTCACCTTCTTCGCCACTGCGGGCTGCGTCGCCCGTGTAGGGGCCACCCCCGTTTTTGTCGATTCCTGCCCGGTCTGTTTCAATATTGATACCGTCAAAGCCGCCGCCAAGATCACCCCGAAAACGAAAGCCATCATCCCTGTCCACCTCTTTGGCCAAAGTGCGGACATGGACGCGGTGATGGCCCTGGCCAAAGCCCACAACCTGTTCGTCATAGAAGACGGTGCCCAGGCCATCGGAGCGAAGTATAAAGGGAAACCAGTCGGATCCATCGGGCACTTTGGCACTTATAGCTTCTTCCCATCCAAGAACCTCGGCGGCTTCGGTGACGGCGGGTTTCTGGTCACCAACGACGATGCCCTCGCCGAGCGAGCCCGCCTCCTGCGGACCCACGGCAGCAAGCCCAAATACTACCACAAAATGGTCGGCGGCAATTTCCGGCTCGATCCCCTTCAGGCCGCGCTCCTCCGCGTCAAACTCGGCCACTACGACCGCTACACCCTGCAGCGTCAGGCCAATGCCTCCCGCTACACGGAACAACTCGGCGCCCTTCCCGGAGTAGTGCTGGCTGATTCAGCCCACTGTAAATGTGCCAGCACGCAGGACGCCGCTCTCGCTGCCGCCGGGGCCAAAGTGGTCCTCCCGGTCCCCTACTCCCATAACGATCACATCTGGAACCAGTACACCCTTCGCGTCATCGGTGAAGGCCGGCGCGATGCCCTCAAGGAGCATCTGACTGCCGCAGGCATCGGTTGCGAAATCTACTATCCTGTCACAATGGATCAGCAGGAATGTTTCGCCTACACCAGCGACGCCTGCCGTTCCGACTGCGGGACCGCCCACCGCCTCGCCGGAGAAGTCATCAGCATTCCTATTTTTCCAGAATTAACCAGAGATCAGCAGGAGGCGGTTGTTTCTGCGATCGATTTATTCATCCAGACTAAAACCTAATCGGTCTAGAAAGGAATCTGATTAAACGCTGAAATGAACAAACTGTGGTAACAAATGACTCTTCCCCTGCAAAAACAAAGCACCTTGCTTGCTAATTTTGCAGCATATGCAACCGGTAATTTCGCCCAGCAGGCAACGAATTTTCTTTTGCTTTTTATTCTCGCCCGTTTTCTGTCGCCGCGCGATATTGGCATAACCGGAACGTTGGCTGTCTATAGTGCGGTAATCTCCATTATAATAGTGCTGCAATTGAACGGCGCCGTCAGCCGGTTTTATTGGAAATACAAGGAAGACGCGGCACGCCTGAATACCTACACCGGGAGTATTTGGGTATTCCAAATGGCCTTGGGCACATTAATAACAGGATTTCTTTCGCTGTGGCCCGGCTGGTGGGAGGCATGGCAGGCATACAAGCCGCTTGCACAACGAATCGCTTTCTGGCCGTTTGTACCTCTCGCCATGTCGGGAATTCTGTTTGTTGCAGGTGTCTCAGTCCCGTTAGCCCTTCTGCAGGCCCGGGAGGAAGCCAAAACTTATGTTAAAATAAGTCTGTCGCGGCTGATTATCAGCGGACCCCTTTCGTTGCTTTTAGTGGCAGGTTTTGGAATGGGGGCTGTTGGGATACTTCTGGCACAGTCCATTGCTGGCCTTTTCGTATTGTCCTATGTCCTCTTCAAGTATCATCACGCATGTTTTCCAGCGAGGTTTAATTTTGATGATCTTAAAGAATCGTTGACCTTTTCGCTCCCATTGGTACCTCATGCCCTTGCTGCTTGGATTCTGATGTCAGCGGACCGGGCGGTTTTGGAAAGGTACAGTGACTTGGTAACGGTCGGTGCGTATGGCTTGGCAGTTACCGCATCAATGTGCGTCGAGTCCATCGCCAGCAGCATAAATTCCGCGTGGCAGCCCCAGTATTTCAAAATAATGAGCCACGCGGGGCGGGGTCGGGCAGGAATAAAACGGGCCTTGATTTACTACGGACTGGGTTACGGACTTTTCTGCCTTGTGGCGATTCTTTTTGCCGGCGAAGTAATGTCACTCCTTCTGCCGGAGAAGCATCACCAAGCAATAACATTCATAGCGCCTCTCCTTCTTGCGCGGCTCTGGGGTGGATGGTACTACTTCGCCTGCACCCCGTTGTTTTTCTACCAAAAAACTAAAATTATCCCCGTAATTACAACTCTTGCCGGCTTGGTGGGTCTCTCCTTAAACTTGGTGCTGATTCCGAAATTTGGAGCGATCGCGGCTGCTTGGAACTCGGTGTTTACTATAACGCTTATGACTCTGATGTTTCAGTCGGCATCAAGAAAATTCGACAAATTGCCAATTCCTTGGTATCCAATGCTTGTCGTCGTGGGTTGCTGCGTATGCGGTTCCTTGCTTCCTCAAAAATTTCCGGTATGGAGCTCACCGGGTTTTATTCTTAAGCTTCTGATTCTCGCTGTCGCCGGAGGAGTATGCGGATTTCTATTTCGAGTCACTATGCGAATGAGGGACACTGCAGACCCTGAGTTTTCCTAATCTGAACGGTGCTGAATCTTTAATAGACTATGTTAAATAATAAATCAATTCTCCTCACGGGTGGCACAGGGTCCTTTGGCAAAAAGTTTGTCAAAACGGTGCTGGAACGATACCCGGGTCTAAACCGGCTGGTAATTTTTTCACGTGATGAATTGAAACAGTTCGAAATGAGCCAGGAGTTTTCAACGGCAGACTATCCGGCCTTGCGTTACTTTATTGGGGATGTTCGGGACAAGGAAAGGTTAAGCCGTGCATTAGAGGGAATCGACACCGTGATTCACGCTGCCGCATTAAAACAAGTGCCCACCGCGGAGTATAATCCTTTCGAGTGCATCAAAACCAATGTGCTGGGGGCGCAGAATGTAATCGAAGCGGCACTTGATGCCCACGTCACCCGTGTGGTAGCCCTCTCAACCGACAAAGCGGCGGCACCGGTGAATCTGTATGGGGCAACCAAGCTGTGTTCCGACAAACTTTTCATCGCTGCCAACAACATGAGGGGCTCGCGTGACCTGCGGCTCAGCGTGGTGCGCTATGGCAACGTCATGGGTTCCCGTGGCTCAGTCATCCCATTTTTCATGGAGAAGCGCAAACGAGGGGTGCTGCCGATAACAGATCCGGAGATGACACGCTTCAATATTTCCCTGGAGGAGGGAGTGGAAATGGTCCTCTATGCTCTGGAGCACTCCCTTGGAGGGGAAATCTATATCCCCAAAATTCCTTCATACCGCATCACGGATGTCGCAGAGGCCATTGGTCCTGAATGCTCCTTCCCTGTGGTGGGCATCCGGCCAGGAGAAAAACTTCATGAGGAGATGATCACCAGCTCGGATAGTCCCAACACAATCCACAATGACCGGTATTACGTCATTGTTCCGATGCTTTGTGACATTGCCAGGACAGAGTTGATGACCAACTACAGCAAGCAGCATAACGCCATTCCGGTTCCCGATCAGTTTTGCTACTCGTCAGGGAGCAATGAATCGTGGCTGAATGTCGCGGAACTGCGTCAGCTTATTTGCAAACACGTGGATCCTGAATTCACTTGGTAATAGTCGTTCCCTTCGCCGAACCACTCACAATGGCGCAGGTGACATTCACCCCCCGCTATCCTCCAAACATATGGAATTAACCCTGTATTACAAGCTTGCCGCGGCTCAGAAAGCCGCTCCCTCCGAGTTTCAACCTACTAGCTATTGGGAGCCATATGCGAGAGCCATTGAATCCGAACTGCGGACGCTGGACCCATCCAGGATACGTGCGGGCGGAAGTCCAATCCTTGGAACTTTTGGATTTCAGGATTTTGTTTACACTCAATATGGCCGGAGCGCTTGGAAGCAGCTGGCTTTAAGATCCCTGCAGAACAGAATTCTAAAAAATCGAAAAATTCTTCCTTATGGACTGGGACTCGATGACATTAGGCGGGGAGCCTGGCAATTTTGTGAATTAACCGGGCAGAATTCCAATGCCCGGCCGCTCAGCGGAATTGAGGTCACGGATTACGGTGCCCCTGAGGACTTATTCATAATTAATGACAAAAAATACACTTATGCTTTCCTTCAGTATTACTTACGTTATTGCTTTGTTCAAAGGCACGTGGGGCTGACGGATAAGGAAGTGGTGGTGGAAATCGGTTCCGGTTCAGGATATCAGGTCGAGGTGCTGAAAAAATTGCATCCGGGACTAACGGTGCTGTGCTTTGACTTGCCCGGTCCGCTCGTGCTTTGTGAGCATTATCTGGGGAAAGCGCTGGGACCGGAAAGCATCGTTTCCAGCGGGGAGACGCTTGACTGGGAGTCACTGGCGCAATTGCAATCCGGCAAAGTCCATTTCTTTGGAGCGTGGCAAATTCCGCTGGTGACCGGTGCCGCAATCGATCTTTTTTGGAATGCTGCAAGTTTTGGCGAAATGGAACTTGGGATTGTGAAAAATTACTTATCCTACATTACGGGATCAGCCAATTTCGTCTATTTAAACCAGGCTGCCGAGGGCAAGGAGACTGAAGGTATCAATCATGTAAGTCAGAAGATATTATGGCAGGATTATTGTGATTTTCTAAGCGACTATAAATTGCTCGAACGCAGGGTGGCGGTTGCGCCGGTCGGATATGCCTGCGGGGGAGATTATTTCGAGGCTTTGTGGACGCGGAACGGCGACACCTGAAGATAGGTTCTTTGGATCCCGTCGGTGTCAGGAATTTCCCCAACCTCAAGTCAAAACCCGGGCATGATTGCATACGGAAAACAAATGATTAGTCAGGAAGATGTGGCCGCTGTGGAGCGGGCGCTTCTTTCCGATTTCCTGACTTGCGGTCCGGAGGTCGAGGCGTTTGAGAATGAGATTGCCGCAAGAACCGGAGCCAAACATGCCATTGCGGCGTGCAATGCCACAGCGGCATTGCACCTTGCCGTAATGGCAGGGGGAGTGAAAACGGGGGAGCGGGTGATGACTTCACCCAACACATTTTTGGCCAGTGCAAATTGCGTGGCTTACATTGGGGCGATTCCCGATTTTGTTGATATCAATCCGA
>JAYUWQ010000091.1:0-2282 GCA_043753485.1 bacterium | reverse complement strand
TGCCGGCGAGGAATTCATCGAGGTTGCTGGCGCCGTCGGCGTCGAGATCCAGCGCGGCATCGGCGGGATTGTTGGCGTCGAGACCGGGGATCTGGTTCTCGTAGCTGTCCGGCATCCCGTCGTCATCGGTATCGACGGGCACGGTGCCGCTGAGGGCGGTTTCGGAGCGGAAGCTGGACCCGATGAAATTGGTGCCGCGGACGCGGAACGACCACGAGGGGCTCGACTCCAGACCGGAAACCATCACCACATTGTCATTGGCAGGGAAAGTGCCGGCATTGGCCCAGGTCGTGCCATCAGGCGAGCGCTCGAGGATGAACCCGGACTCACGGTTGTCAGGATCGCTCCAGGAAAGGATTGCGGTGCTGCCGTCGAAGGAAACGACCTGGAGGTTGGCCGGCACATCCGGCAGGCCACCCACGGGAAAAGCGACGCCCATGGTATCGCCCAGCTTCCCGGTGCCGATGCAGGGCGACCCCGGCAGCAGGCGGTAGTCGCGGTTGGCAGCATCGCGGAAGAGCGGGTCGGCATTCAGATTGCCGGTGCCGGGCCAAATCGCACCGTGGATATCGGAGTATTGGATTTCGATCACGGTGTCAGTCTCCGTCCCGATCGGAGTGACGTTGGCAGAGAGGATGTTATTGAAACACCCGGTGATGATGCCCCCGCCGGTGCCGGCCACCTTTTCAAACCCGTGGAGGCCAATCTGCGTATCCACAATCGTGCAGTCCTCGATATGCGCCACCGAGTCCGCCTTCACCTGCACCCCTCTGGCCACATTGAAGATGAGGCAGTTCCTGACAATGAGGTTCACAGCATCGTTGGGGGCATCGCCGACGGAGACGCCTTTGTCGCTGAAATTGTGCATCATGCAGCCCTCGATGACCACGTTCCGGCAGGGAGCCCCATTGATAGGGGAGGGGCCGATGTCCACGGCATCCGTGTTGGTGCCGCTGGGGCCGTTCCGGAAAGTGCATTGCCGGATGGCGGAGCCTGGAGGGGCCCCATCGTAGTCCACCGCATCCGCGGTTGGCGCCTCGAACAGGCTGTTCTCAAGAACGGTGAGGGTCGTGACGAAGTTCGTCTCGGCGTAGTTGAATACATGGCACCGGCGCAGCGTGGCCGAGACCGCGTCAAGGCTATAGATAATTTTGGAGGCCGTGGAATCATGGACCTTGGTATCCTCCATCAGGCCGGTCACCCCGGTCATGAAACGCACCGTGCCCCCTGAGATGTCCGCGTGGCGGATGGTCATGGTCCCGCCGGCCCCGGTGGCGGACAACCCGCCCCATTCCGCTGCCGCGGCCCGGCGCAGGATCACCGGGGCTGCCGCCGTCCCGGCGATTTCGATGTGGCTCCCATTGATCGCCTGCAACGCGACGCCAGCCGACAAGACCACTTCCACCCCGGCCTCAATGGTGAGGGTCGTCCCCCCGTCGATCATCAGATTGCTGGTCACGGCGACCGGACTGTCCGCCAGCGTCCAGGTGATGTCCGCGGGAGGCGGCGTGCCGCCCACGAGATCGAGATCGACGATGAGCGAGAAGTCGCTGCTGGAGAGCTCCCCGTTGATCCCTTGGACCGCAAGCACATGGGAGCCTACGCCGAGCCGCCCGGATAGCGGGCCGAGATCCACCACCACCGGCGGAGAGCCGCCGGCCCCGGCGGATGCCTCATGGTTCACCGTGATACTATCCTGATTGTAGAGATAAGGCGTCCCGGGAGTTCCCGGCACGTTGGGTGACCGGTAAACTTCCACGCCTCCAAGGTAAACGATGCAGCCATCATCATAGTCCACCGTGAGGCGCAAGTGGCGGGTGGGGTCCATTGCCGCCGTCACCCCGAAGGTGGCGCGGGTGTATACGGTGATATAGCCGTTCTGCATGTCGCCCAAAACCGTCGTATCGTCGCCATCCGCATAGCCGAATCCTCCTGCTCCGGTGGCCCAGCTGGCATCCAGGGAAGCGTCCGCCACCGAGGCCCAGTCCGCGGGAGGCGCGGAGATTCCCTTGCGGTAGTTCCAGGTGTCGCCGCGATCCACCAGCGGCGTGGGAGCGAGTTGGGCGGAGGCCCCAGGCGCAGAGATCAGGGCCAGAAGACCGGAGAGGAAGGTGGGGCGTAGCATGTTTTGGGTCTGGGGAGAGGAAGCGAGGTAAGGGAAAATGGGCTGGCTGACAGGAATGGGCTTTTCCCGGAGGACGTCATGGACCGGACCTGAACCGGGGAAAGGGGATTCCGCGGCGGAACATAACTGGCCGGAGAGAATCGGCCAAGCCAATTAT
>JAYUWQ010000090.1:0-2283 GCA_043753485.1 bacterium | reverse complement strand
TAAAAGTCGAGGGGAGCGGGTCTTCTGAAGAAGCGCAGGTTACCATCCGGTTGACGGATCCGGTGGCCGTCCTCGAAGCGCCGGGCGGGGTGGATTTGGGGCGGATTCTGGCCACGGAGTCCGTCGAACAGCCGATTCAGATCACGAACAAGGGCAATGCGCCGTTCAAAGCGGCGGTGCCTCTGCCGGACGGCTGGTCGTGGTTGGTGCCGGCAAACGGTCAGTTTGATTTGCCGCCCGGAGAGCAAATCGAAGCCAAGTTGATGGTGAGGGTAAAGGAAGCTGGTCCCATCGATCAAAAAGTCGTGCTGCGTCCCGGCAGTGTGGTACGGTTTATCGGACAGGCGGTCGAACCGTTTCTGGGCTATCCCACGCTGCAACGGCTGCAGTGGGACCGTCGGGCGGGACAACGCTCCTCCCGTTTGCATGTCAGGAACAACCGGCCGGCCCCACTGACGGTGCGGCTGAGTGGCCCGCCGGGCATAGTCGTCCCGGAAAGTGTCACCGTCCCGGTCGCGGAATCAGCGGAAGTCATGATCGTATGTCCCGGGGACGTCAGCCAGGTCCTGTCGGGCCGCATCCGGCTGGAGGCTCCGGGCTGGAGCCAGGAGGTGAGTTTTGAGGCTCCGGCTGCTCCGGCTGCGGTGGAGGTCACCGGCGCGGCCGCTGACGGAACCATCGATTTTGGGGTGCTCAAAATCAGCGAAGAAACCAAAGCCGGACGTCAACTCACCCTGCGCAATGCCGGCGGGACGCCTTCCCTGGTCCGCTGGGACCGGCTGAGATATTTCCTGGTGGAAGGCATGGAGCCTGACACCGTGCTCGCTCCCCAGGCCCAGCGGCAGATCATCATCCGGCCCCGTCCTGATCAGCCCGGCCGTCTCAAAGAGGACCTCACGCTGAATATGACCGGAGGCGACTATACGCTTAAACTGCTCGCCGATATCGATCCCAAGACGGCCCAGGCGGCCCTGATGACGGGCCAGGTGCTCGAAGTGCGGCCCCCCGCTCCACCGGGCACGCCTGAAGTGAAGGGTCCACGATCCGAAGACGGCCGTCGCGCCCGGGTGCAGCTTCTGACCGCCGGGTTGCTGGAGGAGCCCCCCAATATGGACAGGAGTCTGCCTACGGTGAATTCCATCCGGCCGTTGGAGATTGGGACGGATCGCCTGGTTTTCGAATGGGATGCTCCATCACCGGGGGCTTGGACGTATCAGGTCCGGGTCCGGCAATTGCGCAATCACGGCCCCGGTCAGCCTCCGATCCCCGAATATGATCAAATGGACAACGTCAAGGTGACCAGCACGCCCACTGGCGGCCGGGCGGAAGTCACCAAACTACGTCCCCAGGTGCGGTGGTCCTGCCGTATCATCGGCATCCGCAGCGATGGCGTATCCACCAAGCCCGGGGAGGAAATGACTTTCCTGACGGCCCCTGTGCCGGATTCCCGCTGGGGTTGGCGGGTGATGGGGGTTCTGGGCGCGCTGGTTCTGGCCCTGTATGTCAGGCAGAAATGGCGGGAGGATATAAAATGGAAAGATTAGGCCAACCGGTCAGTGGGGCGTTGCGGCATCTTTATGTGCATGTGCCGTATTGCCATAAAATCTGCCCTTACTGTGCTTTCTATAAACATTTGCCGTCGGAGGGCGGACTGGCAACCTACGCGGACGCTCTGCTCGCCGAGGCCCGGCAATTGAGAACGGGGCCGGTGCCCTTGGACTTGGAAACAGTCTATTTTGGTGGCGGCACCCCTACCTTGTTGAGCACCGGGGTGCTGGCAAAACTGCTGCCGGAGTTGGCCCGGACCTTGGATTTTGAAGGGGTGGGGGAGTGGACGATGGAAGTAAACCCGCGGACCATCACGGCGGAAAAGGCCGAAGTGATGCGTCAGGCGGGGGTCAGCCGCGTCAGCCTCGGGGTGCAGGCGTGGGACCTGCCAACTTTGACCACGCTGGGCCGCGATCACGCCCCGGAAGAAGCCGAAGATGCCTTCCATCTGCTGCGGGCGGCCGGATTCCCTGTGGTGAATATTGACCTCATGTTCTCCGTGCCTGGCCAAATGGTCAGCTGCTGGGAATCCACCCTTGAACGCACCATCGCGCTGCATCCGGATCACGTCTCGGCCTACAATCTCACCTACGAGGAAGATACGGAGTTCTTCCAGCGTTGCGAAGCCGGCGAGTATGCCGTGGAGGAGGACCGGGACGAGCGGTGTTTTGCGGCCGCCATCGCCCGGCTCAGCGCGGGTGGTTTCCAGCATTACGAAATCTCCAATTACAGCCG
>JAYUWQ010000089.1:0-5636 GCA_043753485.1 bacterium | reverse complement strand
TTAGTCCCGTATGATTGAAATCACCTCCCTCAGCAAGCACTTCGGCCCGAAAGTGGCCGTGGATAATCTCTCCCTGACGGTTCAAAAAGGTCAGGTGCTCGGATTCCTCGGACCCAACGGGGCCGGAAAATCCACCACCATGCGCATGATCACCGGCTACCTGCCCCCCACTGCCGGAGCCATCACCATCGGCGGGGTGGACATGCTGGATGACCCCAATCAGGCCAAGGCCAAAATCGGCTATCTCCCGGAAAGCGCCCCGCTCTACGCGGACATGACCGTCGAGGGATTCCTTGCCTTTGCGGCAGCCCTGCGTGGTCTCGACGGCCCGGCCAAAAAAGCCGCCGTCGACAAAGCGATCTCCACCTGTTTCCTCGAAAAAGTCCGCACCCAGTCCATCGACACCCTGTCCAAGGGCTACCGGCACCGCACCTGCCTCGCCCAGGCCATCATCCACGACCCTGAAGTCCTCATCCTTGATGAACCGACCGATGGTCTCGACCCCAATCAGAAGGACGTCGTCCGCAATCTGATCAAGGAGATGGGTAAAACCAAGGCCATCATCTTCTCCACCCACATCCTTGAGGAAGTGGAAGCCTGCTGCACCCGTGCCGTCATCATCGATCAGGGCCGCGTCGTCGCCGATGGCACCCCGGACGAGCTGAAGCGACGTGCCCTCCGTGCCGGCAGTGTCCACGTCAAAATCTCCGGTCAGGGCAGCCAAGGTCTGGCCGCTGACCTTGGAAAACTCGGCCATGCCGCCCGGGTGGAGAATCCCGCCACCTCCGGCGACACCTTTACCGCCACCGTTTTCCCCAAATCCAAAACCGCCATCAGTGCGCTTTCGACCGAGATCTACGAGCTCTGCCGCCAACGCAGCCTCGTTCTTCAGGAACTTCACGAGGAACCGGGCCGCCTCGACGACATGTTCCGTGAACTCACCAGCCAGAACAAAGTCTGACCTGACCTCCACCCTCACCTTTTCCTAAAAAGTCATGCGTCACATCGGCATTATCTTCAAACGCGAGCTCGCCAGTTATTTCAATAACCCCCTCGCCTACGTCCTCATCATCATCTTCAGCATCCTCTCCATGGGACTGACCTTTGTCATCGGGAAATTCCTCGACCTCAACGACGCCTCCCTGACCAGCTTTTTCTGGTTCCACCCCTGGATCTATATGATCTTCGGCCCCGCCATCGGGATGAGATTGTGGGCGGAGGAAAACCGCATGGGCACCACGGAATTGCTCCTCACCATGCCCATTTCCGCCTGGCAGGCGATTGTCGGCAAATTCCTCGCCGCCTGCGTGGTGCTGGCCGCCGCTCTCGCCAGCACCCTCCCGATCGTCTACACCGTTTATCACCTCGGAAATCCCGACGGGGCCATGATCTTCAGTGGTTATCTGGGCAGCTTCCTGATTGGCGCTGCCACCATCGCCATCACCTGCGCCATCTCCGCCCTCACCCGCAGCCAGATCAGTTGCCTGCTCATTTCGGTGGTCATCTGCTTCATTCTGGTCCTCGCCGGTTTCCCCAGCGTCACGGATTTCCTCCGTCCCACCATGCCATGGCTGGCGGATCTCGGAAATTCCATCAGCTTCTGGTGGCACCAGAGTGAAATGGCCCGCGGCCTCGTCCGCCTGCAATCCCTCGTTTACCTGATCACCGTCAGCGTATTCTCCCTCTACCTTACCAGCGTCATCATCCGCTCCAAGCGCGCCTGATTTTTGCGCCGGTCTCTTCTTTTTTTTACAACCCTTTCTTTTCCAAACCATGAGCACTCCCACTTCTCCCAGTGGCTCCGCCCAGCCCCGCAAACACAGCGGTTGGCTTCTTACCGGCGCCGGCGTTGCCATTGTCGCTGCCATCTTTCTTGCCCTGAACTGGTTCTTCAGCCTCAGTTCGGCCAATCTGGACTTTACCGAAAACAAGGTCCATACCCTGTCCGAAGGCACCACTAGCATCCTTAAACGGGTCGACAGCGACGTCACCATCCAGCTCTTCGTCTCCCCCGACGATGACCTGATGCCTCAGTTCCGCCCTATCGTGAGTCAGGTCGAAGGATGGCTCCAGCGCTACCACGAACTCCAGCCGGAACATATCAAGGTCCAGAAATTTGTGGTCGAACCGGCCTCGGATGAAGAACAGGCCGCCCAAACCATTGGCCTCCAACCCCAGCGGAATCAATTCTTTGGCATCGCGATCACATCCCTCGACAAGACTTCCCTGATTCCCTTCGTACCCGCCCTGATGGCCCCGGCAGTTGACCAGGACCGCATAGAGTTCGCCCTCAGCGCCGGGATTACCGAAGTCACGGCCCAGAAAAAGAAAATGATCGGCCTCATGAGTCCGCTGCAACTGAGCGGCAATGCCATGCCTTTTGGAGGCCGTGGCCAGCCCGCGTGGGCCGTCTATGAAGCCCTGAAGAGCCAGTATGAGGTCAAAATGGTCGATGTGAAGGTTAACAAGATCGAAGACGGCCTGGATGTCCTGCTGCTGATTCACCCTGCCGGTATCACGGACGAAGCCCAATGGGCCGTCGACCAGTATCTGCTCAAGGGCGGCCGGGTCATCGCTTTCCTCGATCCCTACAGCATCGTCGCGGCCCAAAGCGGTCAGCCCCAGCAGGGCATGCCCCCCGGCATGAGTCCTGGAGCCATCCCCACCGGATCCAATCTGCCCAAACTGCTCAGCGCCTGGGGTTACACCTTTGAGAGCGATAAAATCGTGGCCGACTTGAACTATGCGACTCCCATGACGCCTGATTTCAGGTCTCCCATCCTCCTCACTCTCGGCACCGATGGCATCCGCAAGAACAGCGAGGTGACCAAGGAAATCAGTGACCTCTGGTTTATCTTCTCGGGCGCCTACACCGGCAGCCCGGCCACTGGCCTCAAGGAGACCATTCTCCTCACAACCTCTGTGAAAAACCAACTGGTGGACACCAGCTATGCTTCCGCCAACCCCAACAGCCAACAGGGGCAGGGCCAGATGCAGAACCTCATCCGCAGCTTCAAACCGGAAGGCAAGGAACGCCTCCTCGCGCTGGAGTTGACTGGCAAATTCAAAACCGCCTTCCCTGAAGGCAAACCTGCTCCCCCTCCGCCCGCTCCTCCCGGTGGTCCCGGTGGCGGCATGGGTGGTTTGCCCCCCGGCATGAACTTCGGCCCCCAAGGTGAAGAAGGCGCTCCCGGCACCCCCGCTCCTGCCGCCGACGTGAAACCCGCCGAAGCCGCTCCCGCCCCCTCCCCCGAGGTCAAACCTGCGGCTGCTCCCGCCGCAGAGGCCACTCCCGCTCCTGCGGCCGAAGCCAAACCCGCCGAAGCCCCGCCTGTGGCTGCTGTGCCTGCGCCCGCCGAAACCAAACCGGCCGAAGCTCCTGCCGCGCCCGTCGCGGCCGAAACCAAGCCTGTGGAAGTCACTACTCCTCCCGTGGCCGTGCCCGACCCGCTGCTTCCTCCCCCGGCCGCCGCGCCCGGGACCCCGGCTCCGGCTCCGATTCCTGCTGCGCCTGCCGGTGATCCGAACCAACCCCCTGCCCTCAAGGAGAGTGCCAAGGACGGTCTGGTTTATCTGGTCGCCGATAGCGATCTCCTGGCCGACATGCTCACCCCCCAGATTCTGCAAAACAGCAACCTTCCCTTCGCGCTGAACCTCGTGGACCAGGCTGCCGGGGACAAGGACCTGATGAGTATACGCTCCCGTGGTTCTTCCCGCCGTCCGTTCGATACCCTCAATAACATCCGCTCAGTGGCCAACGAGAAGATCAAAGGTGACATCGAGGCCATGAATGCGGAAGTCGAAAAGATCAATACCAGCATTTCCGCCCAGAAGACTTCCAAGGACCGCAATCAGGCGCTCTTCAGCGGCCTTAAGGAAATGGAAACCAAACAGCGTGAAATCAGCAAACGCATTTACGAGAAGCAAAAAGAAGCCAACAAGGAAGTGAAATCCAAAGAGAACTTCATCCAGTGGATGAACATTCTCCTCATGCCCCTCCTCATCGCCGGCATCGGTCTGGTGGTCTGGGTCCTCCGTAAAGTTAAAACCTCCGCCCGCTAAACGATGAAGAAAAACCAACTCATTCTCCTGCTGGCCGCCCTCGCTGTCACTGGCGGCGCCGCCTTCTGGAAATACAGCAAACGCTCCAGCGCCATCGGTAATCCCCCTGGCGAGATCGGCACGGACCTCCTGAAGAACTTCAACCCGGCCGATGCCACGTCCTTTACGGTGAAGGACTTCAAGGGTGAAGTAGTCATCGAGCAGAAGGACGGCAAATGGATCGTTCCTGCCCGCGATGGCTTCCCTGCCAGCATTGATGCTGTCAACGAACTCCGTGACAACTCCGCCTCCCTGAAAATCGGCGAAATCCAGCGGGCCGGCGAGTCCCAACTAGGCCGGCTCAAGCTGAAAAAACCTGGCGACGGCACCGAAGAGGAAACCGGCACCCAGGTTTCCTTCCGCGACAGTTCGGGCAAGGAAATCAGCGCATTCATCGCCGGCAAGGTGTTGTCCAGTGACGACACCCCACCGGGTGGTTTCAGCATGTCCCCCACCGGACCGAAGTCCCAATACATCAAAGTGGCCGGGGTCGAGAACGTGGTCTATAAAGCCCGCGATGGGTTCACCCGTCTTGAAACCGATCTCAAAGGCTGGCTCGACAAAACGGCCTTCATCAAGATCGACAAAATCAAATCCGTCACGGTCACCGGCAAGGAGTCCGCCGAGACCTGGACCATCTCCCGCGAAACCGAAACCGGGGAATTGAAGCTGGAGGCTCCCGCCACCGGCGAGGAATTCGAAGCCGCCAAGGCTTCCCCGGTCTCCACCGCCTTCTCCTTCGTGCAGTTCAATGATGTCCTGCCCGCCGCCGAAGCCGCCAAGGCTGCCCTCGACCAGCCCGTCCGCACCGCGGTGATCACCACCTTTGACGGATTCACCTACACCATCAAAGTAGGGGCCGCGGAGGGTGAGAATCACTTCATCTCCTACACCATCGACGGCAAGTTCGACGAAACCCGCACCCCTCCGGAACCGAAGGAAAAGGATAAACCCGCCGAAACCGAAGAGGAAAAGAAAAAGGCCGACGAAGCCTTCGCCACCGCCCTTGCGGCGAAGAAAAAGAAGCTCGCCGAAGAACAGGCTACCATGGGCCGCATCTTCAGCATCGCCAAGTCCTCGCTCGAACCCATCCTCAAAAAACGCCCTGACTTCATGAAGGACAAACCCGCGGCCGTCGCCCCGGGCAGCCCCGCCAATGACCCGGAATTCGGCAACAAGCCCCCGCTGCCCGCCCCGGGCGGTCCCCGCATCGAAGCGGTCACTCCTCCTATCAGCGTGGAAACGCCTCCGGCCAAATAATTCCGCTCACCGGACTGGCCGATCAGCCTTCAAACCCTCACCGAGCGACTGGGCCAAAAGCCCAGTCGCTCTTTCGTTTCCCTCCATTGCCATCCTTTTTTCTCCACCCTAATGTGACCCTGCGGGATGGTCCGTGAACGTCCCAAAACCCCCCGTCAATCCGTCCCCGATTTTTTGGGGAGTTTGACGGTGGGTTTTGGGACGTTCACGGACCATCCCGCAGGGTCACATTAGGGTGGAGAAAAAAGGATGGCAATGGAGGGAAACGAAAGAGC
>JAYUWQ010000088.1:0-2286 GCA_043753485.1 bacterium | reverse complement strand
CCGCCCGCACCGTCCCCTGCCCTGCCCGCGACTGCGGCGAATAAAACGCCTCGTAAACGTAAGCCGCCACCGCCACCGCATCCTCGCCGTCGCACAGTTCCGGCTTGTCCTCCGGCATGGTTTTATCAATCCGCCGCGTCAGCGACGCCAGCGACCGGTCCCCATAAAGCGGCTCCTTGTATTTGTCATCCACCCCCACGCCCTTCTCCCCGTGGCACTCGATGCAAAGCTTCCGGTAAATCGCCTCGCCCTTCACCAGAACCTCCCCACTCACCCCCTCCGCCCGCAACTCCACCACACTTCCCACTGCCATGGCAAGCAGCAGGAAACCATACATCAACAATATCTGACCGGGGTAAATCATCCCCAACCCAACGCCCGTGGGAGGCCCTGTGTTTCACATCTCCCGAAATCGGAGTTCGACTTTGAATAGGCGAACCACATTTCCCCGCCAGACCAAGTCACCTTCCAACAAAATCTTGCGCTGCGCCGCCTTCTGCTATTCGGTGTTCCTTCATGAAGCCGTTCCTCATCGCTGCCGTCTACGGTTCCGGGCTGCTGATTGCTTTTGGAGCTGGATGGAGATTCAAACCGGCGGCGTCTTCGGATGACGCGACTTTGCGCCGGGCATCGTCGCCCCCCAATCCGTCCAGCCAGAGTCATGTGGTCAATCCCCCAAAGACGCCCCACCCTTCCGCTCAAAATTGGCTGGAGGCCGCGTCCTCCGACTTGGTTACGGTGAAATCGGCAATGCAGCCGGGAGTGGTGAATCAGGAGCTGATTGACAAACTTGGCGCGATTCTTTCCATTGGCGATGCTTCCGTCCGGAGTCCACAGTGGCAGACCGTCCTAACCGCAATGCGGGCGGAGGATGCGTTGGCGATCAAAGAACTCTTCAGGGCCAAAGCCAAAGACGGCCGCCACTTCGATAGTGAATTCGAGGCCTTCTGCCACCGCTGGGGCCAGCTGGATGGACCCGCCGCCGCACAAAACATCGTGGGCGAATATGCCGGCAAAGGGCAGATTGTCGCCAAAGTGATGCAGGGCTGGGGCAGCCGGGATGCCGATGCCGCCCTCGCCTGGGCTCGTCAGCAACCCGGAATCAGCCAGGACACCAGCATCGGTGCCATCGTGGAAGGCCTGGGCCAGTGGAGAGCCCGCGAAGCCGAAGCCTTCATCCTGGCAAATTCCCGAAATGCCGTTTTTGAAAGGCTCCATGGCCGCATCGCTGCCTTCATGGTCGCCCAGGAAGGCCTGAGCGGCACCCTCCCATGGTTCGATCAAATTGCCTCCGGAGATTCGCCGGACAAATTCAAGAGGGCCAACCTCGAAACGTTGCTCAAGATCGCCAATCAAAGTACTGACTCGAGCCAAGCCATCCAACTGGCTCTGCAGTATTCCGACCGTCCCTGGCTGCCCTCTGCTGCCGGAGACCAAATTGGCCTGGCCTATCTCGGCCAGGACCCAGCCTCCAGCCTCGGCGAAATCGCCAAAATGGCCTCAGCCAACGCGCAAACCACTGCCACCCGCATCATCCTGGACCAATGGGGACCGGAAGCTACCAGCGAGTGGCTGGTGGCCAACCCGCAACATCCGCTTTTCGATACCAGTGCGCTCCAACTTGTCGAGACCCTGGCCAAAACCGATACCGAAGCCGCCTCGGCCTGGGCCGCTCAAATCAAGGACCCACGAATGCATTCCTTTGCCAACACCGTCGTGCAAATGAATCAGCGGGACAAGCCAAACCCGAAATAAAAGATGCTAAGCTCAGAGTCAAAGCCACCATCCCGCCTCCCTCATACCCTTCCGCCAGCGGCGAATAGCACCTTGCAGCCCGCCCGCAGCCAGCGTTCTTCCCTGCATGACTGAAAGCAGACAACGGGCCGCGGCGGTGGCGGCGAAATTGCGGGCGGCGGGCTTCAGGGCCTACTTCGCCGGGGGCTGCGTGCGCGATGCGCTGCTGGGCCTGGAGCCGAAGGATTATGATGTGGCCACGGAGGCGCGGCCCGAGCAGGTGGTGGCGCTGTTTCCCCGCAGTCAGGCGGTAGGCGCGCACTTCGGGGTGGTGGTGGTTCGCACCGGGCCGGATCATGTGGAGGTGGCCACCTTCCGCACCGATGGCAGCTACAAGGATGGACGCCGGCCGGAGGAGGTGACGTATTCCACGCCCGAGGAGGATGCGCAGCGCCGGGATTTCACGGTGAATGGCATCTTCCAGGATCCGGCCACGGATGAAGTGATCGACTTCGTCGGTGGCCAGGCGGATCTGGCGGCGAAGGTGTTGCG
>JAYUWQ010000087.1:0-2289 GCA_043753485.1 bacterium | reverse complement strand
CTGTGTTTCTCTGCGCCATCTGTGGTTAGACCATGTAGGAGGGAGCCTGGATTCCGCAGGGAGCAACGGAGGGGCGGGCGGCGGCGGGAAACAGACTGGGGGTAATATTCCGGCATAACCGGGACGGAGCGGGAGTTTCAGGAAGACGATTTGCTGCTTCCAAAACCAGCCCGTCCCAGGCTTTAGTGGGGGCGAAAGAAACCAACGACGCTCCTCATGAAACTATCCCCATGGATCCTGATTGCCTGCGTGGCGCTCCTGCGGCCGGCCGGCCTGCCGGCGGCGGAAATGATCATCTACAAACAAGTAGAGGGCCGGGATCTGAAATTGCTGGTGGAAAAGCCCCCGGGCTGGACGGCGGCCGATCAACGCCCGGCTATCGTATTTTTCTCTGGCGGGGGCTGGGTCGGGGGCACGCCGGAGCAATTCCTCCCCCAGAGCACCTACCTCGCCTCGCGGGGGATGGTCGGCCTGCGCGTGGAATACCGCACCCTTCCCAAAGGCGACAGCGGGCCGCCCGTGGTCTGCTGTGCCGACGCCAAATCGGCGATGCGTTATGTGCGCTCCCATGCCGCGGAGCTGGGGGTGGATCCGCGACGCATCGCCGGGGCCGGAGGATCTGCCGGGGGACATCTGGCGGCCTTTACCGCGCTGGTCCCGGGATTGGATGACCCGATGGATGACCTCAAGATCAGCTGCCGGCCGGATGCCCTGGTGCTTTTCAACCCAGTGTTCGATAACAGCCCGGAAGCCTGGGGACACGGACGCACCGGCAGCCGGTGGCGGGAGTTTTCCCCGGCCCATCACATTACCAAAGGGGCTCCGCCAACGATCGTATTTCTGGGGGACTCTGACAAATTGATCCCATTACGGGTGCTGGAGAACTTCCGTCAGGAAATGGAGAAGGCGGGATCACGCTGCGAGGCCCGGATCTATCCCGGAGCCGGTCACGGGTTTTTCAACAAGGATCCCTATCTGAACCAGACGCTGAAGAGGGCAGATGTTTTCCTCGCCTCGCTCGGGTGGCTGAAGGGTCCCCCCACCCTCACGGCGGAGGACCCTGCCCAGCCGCCCGCCACGGCCAAGGAGAAGTGAGGACGGCCCGCCGGGCGCCGGGCGCCGGCCATCCGCTCCCCGACGCCCTGTCGTCAGGGAGAGACCTCGCTCCCCTGCCCTGTCCTGACCAAACCCGCCCCTTTCCCTCCCTGCACCAGTCCTTTCCTTTTTTCCTGCCATGTTGCGCGTCTCCCTCCTTTTCCTCACCCTGTCCTGTTTGGCCGCCGCCCGGCTGTCCGCCGCGACCCACCGGCCGAACATTGTCTACATCCTGACCGATGATCTCGGTTACGGGGATGTGCAGGTCCTCAATCCCAAACGCGGGAAAATCGCTACGCCGGTGCTGGACCGGCTGGCGGCGGAAGGGATGACATTCACCGATGCCCACAGCGGCTCGGCAGTCTGCACCCCAACCCGCTATGGAGTCATGACCGGACGTTATGCGTGGCGCACCTCCCTGGTGAGCGGGGTGCTGGGAGGAGTGAGCCCGCCGCTGATCGCCGCGGACCGGCTGACGGTGGCGGGGATGCTGCAGGAGCAAGGCTACCACACGGCCTGCATCGGGAAATGGCACCTGGGCCTGGAGTGGGCGAAATGGACGGACCCGGCGGAAAAAGCCAGCCATCCCCACTGGCAGTTTGACTTCTCCAAGCCATTCCGGCGGGGGCCCGTGACGCTCGGATTTGATAGCTTCTTTGGCATCAGTGCCTCGCTGGATATGCCGCCCTTTGCCTTCATCGAGCAGGACCGCCTCACCGCGCTGCCGACGGCGCTGAAAACGTGGGTCCGGGAGGGTCCGGCGGCTCCGGAGTTCGAGGCTGTGCAGGTGCTGCCGGCCTTGACCCGCCGGACCGTTGAAACCATCGCCGCCCGCGCCCCGGATGCCAAAAACGGCAAGCCCTTCTTTATCTATCTGCCCTACGCCTCGCCGCACACCCCGATTGTCCCCAGTCCGGAGTGGCAGGGGAAAAGCGGGATTGGTGCCTATGGGGACTTTGTGATGCAGACCGATGCCTGCGTGGGCGAAGTGTTGGCAGCGCTGGAGAAAAACGGGGTGGGGGATAACACCCTGGTGATCTTCACCAGCGACAACGGCTGTTCCCCGGCGGCGGATATGGAGGGGCTGGAGCAAAAGGGCCACTTTGCCAGTGCCGGTTTCCGCGGGGCGAAGGCGGACATCTGGGAAGGCGGGCACCGGGTGCCGTTTCTGGTGCGCTGGCCTGGCAGGATCAA
>JAYUWQ010000086.1:0-2291 GCA_043753485.1 bacterium | reverse complement strand
TGGTTTTGCCGGCGCCGTTGGGGCCGAGCAGTCCCACGATTTCGCCCGGCCGGACGTTGATATCCACGCCATTCACCACGGCGCGGCCGTCATAGACTTTTTTCAGACCGTGCGTGGAAAGGAGGAGCTTTTCCTCCACCCGCGGCGCGGGAGCGGGGGCAGAGACGGGAGACGGGGCGGACATGAACGGGAAATCAGAAAGGAATAAAGTCAGGACCCCGGCAGCAACCGGGCGGAGGCGGGGCTACTGGACGGGTTGAGCGCGGGGGGGAGCCGCTGGTTTGGCGGCGGCCTCACTGGATTTGGCCTCGTCCACCGTCACCAGCTGGCATCCTTCGCTATAGGGCTGGCCTTTCGGCACGAGGACGATTTTGGCATTTTTCTGACGGGCCACGAGCACATTTTTTCCATCCTTCGCCTCCGGCCAGTCCGTCAGGATCATTTCGCCGGTTTTCTTGCTGTAAATCATGGAGCCCCCTTTGCCGGTGACGACCTTTCCCTTGTCGATCCTGACGATATTCACCCGCCCGGTGGCGATGATCATATCAAAGGGATCGGCTTTCTCCTCGTCTTTGGCAGCCGCGCCCGCCCCGGCATTGACGGGGTCGATGGTCTTGGTTTTGGACTTGGCCGCATTCTTCTTAGGGGAAGCGCCGAGGCCGCCAATCCCTTCCGCACCGCTTTCCTGACTGGTGATGCACTCAATGCGGTCGGCATCGAGGACCAGACTGGCGGTCTTCACCTGGGCGCTGCCGACAATCACATAAGTGCGGCTGCGGGGATCGGAGGCCGGCAGGGCGCGCTCTGGATTCGCCGGATCCTGGGAGGGCGGAAAGATGATGGAATCCCCGTTCACCACGGCACCTGGAGTGCGTGGTTTGGCCTGGGGAACATCGGTCACGGCCGGCACCGGCAAGGGCACCTGATCAAAGGTGGAAGGGCCGAACTTGCCAGGCGGCGTGGTGGTGGCGGCTTTGGGTTTGGAGGAGTTGGCCTTCTTTTTGACCTCTTCGATGAGTTTTTTGCCGTCTTCGCTGTCGAGCACCTCCTTGGCTTTCTCCTGCAGTTCCTTGAGGGCGGCCGGATCCAGCTTGTCCTTCATGGACTCGATCACCTTGCCAGGATCTTCCATGAGGTCCTTGGTATTGATGCGTTTCAGTTCCTTCTCGGCGGTTTCGGTGCGTTTGGCTGCTTCACGGAGTTTTTCCGCAGAGTCGCTGATTTGCTTTTTGGAACGCTCATCCTGTTTCACCCGATTCAGGATGGACTGCTCCGGCTTGTGGACGGGCGGCTTGGGCGCGTCGGGGGTGGGTTTGGGAGCCTGGGCCGCCGCGGTGACGACACCCAGGCAAAAGAGGCTGCTCCAAAGCGGGAGCACGCGGAGAAAAATCGGCTTCATGACTAACGGGTCGGGGGAGGGCTGGGGGCGGGAGGGGATACCGCCGGGGCTGGTGTGGAGGGCGTCGAAGCCGGGGCGGGGTCCGGGTCTTCGTTGAAAAAAGTCATTTTCACCCGGCCGGTCAGGCGGGTCAGGCCGGAGGCCCGGTCATGCAGCATGGCATCCCCTTCGATCACAAACTGCTGGTTCTCAATCCGCACCGGCTGGTTGGTCATCAGGATGTCGTTTTTCAGATCATAAACGCCCCGTTCGATTTCCAGCTTCATTTTGGGCAGACTGCTGCCGTCTGCCGCAGGCTTGGTGTCATATTGCACCCATTTGGCACGATCGAATTGCACATGATCCTCATCCAGCCGGGTCACCAGTTCGCTTTCAAAAAGAGAGTCCAAGGAGGCCTTGATCCCGGTAATCGGGCCCGCTCCCGTCGTCACCGGAACGCGCTCCCCGTCCAGCGGTCGGTACATGGGATAGTGGACGCCCCGATGGCTGCGGCCGGCCGGAATCATCATGTCCAAGCGGGCGCGGCTCAACATGCCCATGCCCCGCGATCCCCCGGCCTCCGAGGCGGGGAGCAAAGGAGGATTGCCGGTGCCGGGTTCGTCCTCTTCCTCCTCCGGCCTGGGGGCTTTAGGAGCCTTGGGCGTTTTGGCATCGCTGGCAACTTTCGGAGCCGCCTCATTGCTGGCGGGTTTTGCGACGATTTCATCCATCGCGGCCATCGCCTGGGCGGCCTTCTCCGCCGCGGACTCCCCTTTTCCGGCAGGGACGGGGTCCTGGGCGCAGGCCGTGGCCACCAGCAGGGTGCTGGAAAAAGAAATCAAAAGACGGCGCATGACAGGCGGAGGGGGGAATCAGGGGGTCACCAATTCGTGAATGGAGCGCAGCGTGCGCA
>JAYUWQ010000085.1:0-2292 GCA_043753485.1 bacterium | reverse complement strand
CTTTGACCCCGAAGGTTTCCGTGCCGTAATGCCCCCCGTAAAGCACGTTGATCCCCGCCTCCTCGGCCGCGGGAAAACTCCAATGCGGCCCTTCCCCGGTGATGAAGGTGTCCACCCCGGTGGCGGCGATGGCACTGACTTCCGAACCGGCCCCGCCAGTAATGAGGCCCACCTGACGGATGCGCTCCGGGCCCCCGGGACAGACGTGGACCGGACCGCCCACGGCCTTGGCGAGACGGGCTGTCAGGGCCTCGCGGGTGAGATTCACGGTGGCGCGCAGACCGAGCGGCATGCCTTTCCAGTCGAAAAAAGGCGTGGTCTTCCGGAAGCCGAGGGCGGCGGCAAGGCAGGCGTTGTTCCCTAACACCGGATGGACATCCAGCGGCAGGTGCGCGCTGTAGAGGGCCAGATCCGCGTCGAGGGCGATCCGCAGTTTTTCGAAGGCCGCGCCGGTGATCATCCGGGCGCCTTTCCAAAACAGGCCGTGATGCACGATCAGCAGGGAGGGCCCGGGGAACGCCGCAGCCTTCCGGATCACCGGCAGACTGGCATCCACCGCGGCCAGCAGGCGCACAATCCTGCCGCCCCGGTTTTGCAATTGCAGGCCATTCATGGCCCCGGGGTAGTCGGGCAGTTCCGCAATGCGCAAACGGGTGGCAATGTGGTCGGACAGGGTCTGCAGGGCGACGTCAGGCATCCCGCCAATCAAGGGGCAGGCCGCAGCGGATGCGACCGCAAAAAGAATCCCCCCGCCCTTCAGGCGTGCCAGCACAGATTGCACTCCGCACCTGACAGGCCGGATTTTCCAGTGCATACTGGGGCTTCCATGCCCGCCCGTTCTGCCATTCCCATCGTCCGAATTGTCTTTCTGATCTGCTGTACTCTGCTGGGCGTCTTCTTCGGCATGGCGGGGATGCGCGGCATGAGCCTGTTCACGGGCGGCCTGCTCGGGGCGCTGTTCGGCGGACTCGTGGTCGGCGCGGACCTGCTGCTGAAGGACATGACCATCCGCAGCTTCGGCTCGGGCACCTTCGGCCTCATGACCGGCGTCTTCTGCGCCTGGCTGCTCACCCGCGTGCCCTGGGCGCAAAGTCTTTTCCCGCCGCAGTGGGGCAACGCCGACGAATTCGACCGCGTCTTCACCCTCGTGATCTACCTCACCCTGGGCTATCTCGGCATCGTGCTGGCCCTGCGCAGCAACCGGCAGGAATTCTCCCTCATCATCCCCTACGTCCGCTTCCGCAACGAAGGCGTGATCCAGCAGCCGCTGCTTGTTGATACCAACATCATCATCGATGGCCGCCTCCCCGGGATCTGCGCCACCGGATTCCTCGGCGGCACGCTGATCATTCCCCGCTTCGTCCTCGATGAACTCCACGTTCTCGCCGACTCCAGCGATCCCATCAAACGCGACCGCGGCCGCCGCGGCCTGGAGTGCCTCGAACAACTGAAACGCACCCCGTCCCTCAATGTCACGATTCATGATGACTACCAACCGCAGGAAAAGCTGGTGGACACCAAACTCATCCAGCTCGCCAAGTCGCTCGATGCCCGGCTCCTCACCAACGACAGCAACCTCGGCCGGGTAGCCCAGCTCCAAGGCTTGATGGTGCTCAACCTGAACCAGCTCGCGCACTCGATGCGCCCCATCCTCAATGTGGGCGACGACATCGAACTGGTCCTCGTCAAGGAAGGCAAGGACGAGCACCAGGCCGTCGGTTATCTGCCGGACGGCACCATGATCGTGGTCAATCACGCCCGGGAAAAACTGGGCTGCACCGCCATCGCCACCGTCAGTTCTTCCCTCCAAACCAGCGCCGGGCGCCTCATCTTCGCCGAATTGAAGGCCATCAAATCCGTCCCCGAACCCACCCACTCCACCGTCCGGAGGAGATAATCCTGATCCGGCTTCGACCCTCTGGAGATAGGGTCACTGCTGATTCCCTCCCTCCTTTTTCAGCGGACTCCGTCCCTGCCGGAGTCAGCAAATGTCTACCGCCGCTGACGCACGCACTCGTAGAGGCAAACGCCGGTGGCGACGGAGACGTTCAGGCACTCGACTTTGCCGGCCATGGGGATGCGGGCGAGGAAGTCGCACTTCTCGCCGGTGAGGCGCCGCATCCCGGGGCCTTCGGCGCCCATGACGACCCCAATGGGGCCTTTGAGATCAATATCGTATAACAACTGCCCGCCTTCCTCCGCCAGACCGACCAGCCACACCCCGAGGGACTGCAGTTTCTCCATGGTGCGGGCCAGATTGGTGACTTGGATGAAGGGCACACTCTCCGCCGC
>JAYUWQ010000084.1:0-5660 GCA_043753485.1 bacterium | reverse complement strand
CCACGGCCCTGCCAGGAACGGATGCCCCGCTGGGCACCGTGGTCACGGACGCCTCTGGATTCTACCGGTTCATCGGGCTGGTCCCGGGCAACTACCGGGTGCATCTGCCGTCGGCTAATTTCCAGACAGGACAGCCACTGGCCGGCCACCTTTCCCTGCCGGGGCATGGCACTTCCGCGACGGTGGATGATCCCCTCGATGAAAATGGCATCGATGACACCGATCCTGCCAGCAACGGGATCTCCTCGCCGCTCTTCAGTCTCGTTGCGGGCACTGCGCCAACCGCAGCGCAGGGAGAGAACGGCGCCGGCAGCACCGCCGATGACACCAACGACACCAATGGGAATCTCACGGTGGACTTTGGATTTGTTCCCGGGTTGCCCGTTTCCTACACCGCCTGGCAGCAGCGGTATCTGCCGGCCGGGGCGAACAGCCCGTCACAGGATGCGGATGGCGACGGGCTGATGAATGCCTACGAATACCTCTTCCATCTGCCGCCGTCCGGTGGCGTGGCGCCCCAGCAGCCTCTGACCCTGCTAGCCGATGCGGCGACGGGCCGGATCGACGCCCGGCTGGTCTTCAATCCGATCGCGGCCGATGCCGCGCCGGTCCTGACGTGGCGGGCGGATCTGCGGGATGCGGCCGGGCCCTGGCAGGATATGACGCAGATCACTCCGGTCTCCACCACCCTGCCGGATGGCCGGCGGGAATACTGCTGGCTGGATTTGGAATCCATTCCTGCCCTGGCCACGGGCACCGGATTCATCCGCGTCCGGGCTGGGCTGGATACCAACGCCGACAGTCTGCCGGACCTGATTTTCCACACGCCGGCGCTGGGATGGCGGGAGCGGCTGCACCAGGCCGGATTGGCCACCGCCGGAACGGGTTTCCTCCAGCCCGCTCTCTTCACCGGCACCGTCAATAGTGCCGCCGGAACCGCCCTGACCCTGACGACTGCTGCCGGCGGCGCGGATCTCGCCACCCTCTTCCCGGTGGGGATTCCTTGCTATGCAGAAATCACCGCCGGTCCGTTCCAGGGGCACCGCTTTGAGATTGATGAAGCGGCCACCTCCGGGCCGGTGCTTCGCCTGCTGTCCTCCAGTCCCCTCCATACCCGTGCGGTGCCGGACCTGACCGGCGCCCCGCTGGCGGTGCGGGCGCATTGGACGCTCGCCGGATTATTCCCCCCGGACCAATTTCAGGCCACCACCAATCCCGCCACCGCGGATCAGGTCCTGACTTATCCGCGGCCCTCGTTCGCAGCCCATTGGTTGCTGGATCTGGGCACCAGCCGCCGCTGGGTGCGCACCGACGACGTGAATCTGACCGATGCCGGCAACCGTCCGGTTCCTCCCGGGGAGGGTCTCTTCGTGGACCGCCGCAGTGCAGCCCTGAGTGTGCTCGACCTTGGTGAAGTCCGGCCATACCGCATGGCCCGGGTCCTGACCGCTGGCTACACCCTGCAGACCAGTGGATGGCCGGTCCCCGGCTCCCCTGCCTCCTGGGCCCTGCGGCAGAGTGATGGCTTCACCGGCAGCACCAATCCCGCGGCCGCCGATGCCCTGCAGACCTGGCGGGCTGACAGTGCAGGCGGACAGCAGGCCTTCCGGAGCTTCTTCCTGCTGCATGCCAGCCCTCCTTATCAATACTGGGCGGACAAGAGTGACGCCAATCTGCTGAATCAGGATGATCAGTTCCTCTTCGCACCGGGCCGGGCGGTTTTCATGCAGCTCCGGACCGGGGTGACGGATTCGTTCGAGCCTTGTCCTTGGACGCCATAAACGGTTTGCCGCCCGCCTTGCATCCTGCGTTACCCGGCTAAACTCCTGCCCTCATGCTTGAACATCTGCCGCCCCGCGTCTACTGGACGCTTCTAACTGCTGCGTTCGTTTTCGGATGCTGTGTCGGCTCCTACCTCAATGTGGTGATCTACCGGCTCCCCCTGGGGCTCTCCACCCATGAGCCGAAGCGCTCGTTCTGTCCGCTCTGCAAGTATGCCATTCCCTTCTGGCATAACATCCCTCTGTTCTCGTGGCTGATCCTGCGGGGACGGTGCGCCAATTGCAAAAGTCCCATCTCGGTCCGCTATCCCATTGTGGAATTGCTGACCGGCCTGCTCTTCGCGGCCGCCATGCTGCGCTTTGGGTATGACTGGAAAGTGTTCGCCGCCTTCACCTTCCTCGCCCTCTGCGTGGCGGGCAGTTATATTGATATCGATCACCAGATTCTGCCCCACGAAATCACCTGGGGCGGGGCGGCGGCCGGATTGGTGGCCAGTGCCCTGATCCCGTTCTATCACATGGAAGGAGCCTGGTGGATGAATCTCCTTTATGGCCTGGGCAGCGCCGTCCTCGGTTATGCCGTGATCTGGGTGGTGATCCAGCTGGGCAAACTCGCCTTTGGGAAGCTGAAGTTCAAGTTTGAGGAGCCCACCGCTTGGTCGGTCCAGCAGCCCGAGGGCAGCCTGGAACCCGTGCTCAAAGTGGGAGATCAGGAGGAATTGTGGTCGGAAATCTTCAGCCGCCGCAGCGACCGCCTCGTCGTCCAGGCTACTTCGGCCCAGCTGGGAGAGACCCATTACGGTCCCTGTGTGCTGAAGATCTCGGAAGATTCCGTCACGGTGACTCCGGAAGGAGGGGCGCCCGTGACCCTGCCGCTGGAGAACATCCCGGCCATGAGCGGCTCCTGTTTGGCTCTGGAGCAACCCCGCGAAGCCATGGGGCTCGGGGATGCCAACTGGATGGCCTGCGTGGGCGCCTTTCTCGGCTGGAAAGCGGTGCTCTTTGCCATCTTCGGCGGCTCCATCATTGGTGCCTTCGTTTCCCTGCTGATGATTCTGCTGGGCCGCCGCGAATGGGCAGGACGGATTCCTTTCGGACCCTATCTCGCGGCCGGAGCCGTCATCTGGCTGTTCACCGGCCCGGAATTCCTCGAGTGGTACTTGGCCCTCGCCCGTGGTCCGGCGGTCGAGCCCTGATGTCCTGGTTTGCTTAATGCCAGGCGACGGGCGGGTTTTCTGCAACCCCGGACCTTCAGGTCCTGCCAGGCCAGGTCCAAGGAGGCAGGTAAACCCCGGGCAGGACATCCCTGCCATTCCGGATTGGTTGCAGGCCAATCCGCCGCTTGATTCCATGATCGGCCGGCCAGCGGCGAGCCTCGCCGGGGCGGATTTGAGCGACGGTGATGACTTGCGGCTGATCCTCGAAAGCCGCCAGCTCCAGGCCAGCTTCGATGGCCGGGCGGATCTGGAAAAATTCGAACTGGCAGAGATCAAAAAGCTTGGACGAAAATACCGCGGAGACAACTGGCCCTGCTTCCGCAGCTTCCACCCGGGCAAGGCTCCGGGTCCGGTCACGGTTGAGGAAGCGGAATGGCTGGGCCTCGCCATGGAACAAGTGACGATCGTCGCGCCCCGCTTGCGGAGTGGCGATTTCCGCACCAAGGCGGGCACCATGGAAATCCTCAGCCGCCAACCGGCCGGGGCAGCGTCCGGATGGGAGGACCGCTGGATTCCCTTCCATCGGAAGGACCACGAGTTCCCCAGCCCACCGTGCCATGATTTCCTCGCCGCTGCCGTCGCCAAACACCCCCGCGCCGTGGACTTGGAATGCGCCTTCCTGTTGGTCCCCAATGGCATCGGACCCCGGTTTGGCGAGCGCACCTATCCCTACATTCTCCTGGTGGCGGATGCCGGCTCCGGGATGGTTGTGGGTTTTGAAATGCTCTCGGTGGAGGAGCAGCCGTTTGAAGCCCTCATCGCCTCCGTGCCGGACCTGTTTCTCAAACTCTGCGACAAGGCCAAACTCCGCCCCCGCAGCCTTGCCTGCGCGGGCCGCTCCACCGCCACCCTCCTTGGTGCCCCGGCGCGGGCTCTCAGTATCAAAGCGCAAGCCTATCATTCCCTCCCCGCGTTGGATGACGTATTGGCTTCCATGCCATTTTGAAAGGTAGCCTGACCACGTCCCTGATCCTGACCGCCGGTCCGCATTTCAATTTTTGGGGTGGCCCTGCGGCCGGCCGGTATTCAAATTTCCGGGTGCCGCCTCCGGATGCTATTCAGCGGTGGCCTTGGCGGCGGGGGCCTGCGGAGCCGGGGCGGCTCCGGCTTCCCGATAGCCCCCGCTGGCTGCCTTGAAGGGGGCCTCCACGACCTGGCCGGTGGTCCTGATGGTGGTATCCACAATTTTGCCGGCTGTTTTCACCGGAACCGTGACGAGGGAACAGCCCATGGCGCAGAGCATCGTGGCCGCGGGAAGGAGAAAGTGGAAAGGTTTCATGGAGGTGGATGATTCCATGGGCCGGGAATGCCGCCGGTCAAGGAGCCGCGCCCGCCGTCTCCCTTCCGGCGTGCCCGGTTGCAAACCCGGCGCAGTCCGGGATGGTGAAGGGTGTTTCAGGTTATATTCAATGAGATCAGTGCGGCGGAGATATCGCAATTGGACACCATGCTCCAGTTGGAACTCCTGACGGAATTCAAGGTGACGCCGGAAGACCTCCGGCAGCCGGACGGGGTGCGTTTTGGCCAGATCGAGCGTGATGGCAAACCACTTTACCGCTACCGGGCCAAGGGGTACCGCATCTATTTTGAAGTGGTGGATGCCGGGGTGCGGGTGCACCGGGTGCTGCATAAAAACTCGCTGAAGGACTTCCTCTTCCGCAACGCCAGCAAGCAGGACGGGGCCGAGGACGAAATCCTCGCCAAATCCAAAAGTTTCTGGAAGCTGATCGAGGAAGGCCAAAAGGCCAAACGGGCCTGATCCTCCCTTCTTATTACCCCTTTATGGAATCCTTCGGAGTCAAACTAACCAGCGGCAAGATCATGTGGGTCCATGCGGATGAGGCGGAGTGCCGCGATGGGGCGGTGGTCTTCTATCGCCTCAAGGACGGTCAGCGCACCCTGATCGCCGGCTTCAGCCTCACCCATATCAATCACTTTGGCGTGCCTTCGGCTTTTGGTCAGGCTGATCCGGTTCCGGTGCTGCCGCCCGCCTGATCCCCGGACGTGGCGGCCCCACCGGTCACGGGGCAGCATCCAATCTCATGAGACGACTCCCTGCCGCTTTCCTGCTGCTGCTGCTGCCCATGGCGGCTTCCGCGCAATCCCCCGCAGCGGAGACGATCCCGGCGGTCAAGCCCAGGGAGTTCAGTGTGACCATGCGGGAAGGGCTTCGTTTCGATCCACCCCGTCTCGAAGCCAGACCCGGTCAGGAACTCCTCATCCGGTTGGAAAATGCCGACAGCACCCACCAGCAGCATAACTTTGTGGTGGTCCGCCCGGAGAGCCGCGACAAGGTCGCCCAGGCTGCCCTCACCCTCGGGGACAAGGCGCTGGAGCTGGCCTTTGTGCCCGCGCTCCCGGAAGTGCTCGCCTCCAGCCCGTTGCTGGATGCGGAAAAATCCACTGTGGTGCGTTTCCGTTTGCCGGACGCCCCGGGCATTTATCCTTACGTCTGCACTTTTCCGGGTCATGCGGTGGTCATGTATGGCGCCATCTATTCAGGCATTCCCCTGCCACCCCTGAACAAGGACCCCAACCTTCCGGCTTACGCCTCGCAGTCCGGTCTGGCCGGTGCCGGCCGGCGCCCGTTCGTCCAGCGAATGTTCCTTCCGGAGGCTGGTCCGGCCGCCATTGCCGTGGCGCTGCCGGGCACCTGGAATTT
>JAYUWQ010000083.1:0-5660 GCA_043753485.1 bacterium | reverse complement strand
CCTGCGGCCGGCTTCCAGAGTTGACCCTTTTTCTCGATTCCATACTTCGGAGTCCTGATGAATGCACTTTCCTGGCCAAGCATGGCTTCGATGACACCTTTTCCATTGCTGATGCTCATGCCGATCCCCAAGGCGAGCAGAACCGGAAGATAGATGATGTTTCTCCACCCGGTCTTCGGGTAGGCGGCGATCTGGCTGGAGAGGTAAAAGGCGCCCACGGAGCCGGTCGTCAGCAGGAGGACCGGAAAATCAAAGCACCAGGTCCGGTACCCCCCCATGGTGAAGTCCTTCCCCGCTCCGGGAAAGACGAGGAAGAGCATGAGGAAGACTAAAAAATAAGCGTAATTGGCCCCGAGATGGACGGTCGCTTCGATCTTCAGCAGCAGCGGAATATCGCTGCGCCAGACCGGACCCAGGATTTTCCGGCAGGTCTGGATGGATCCTTTGGTCCAGCGGAATTGCTGGCTCTTGAAGCCGTTGATGTCCACCGGCAGTTCAGCGGGGCTGACCACATCCTTGAGGAAAATGAATTTCCACCCCTTCATCTGGGCGCGATAGCTCAGATCCAGGTCCTCGGTCAGGGTATCGTGCTGCCAGCCGCCCGCGTCGATGATGGTCTGTTTCCTCCAAATGCCGGCGGTCCCGTTGAAATTAAAAAAGCGGCCACTGCGGCTGCGGGCGACTTGCTCCACCACGAGGTGGCCGTCCAGGAAAAGAGCCTGAGCCTTGGTGAGCAGGGAGTAATCGCGATTCAGGTGCCCCCAACGGGTCTGGATCATCCCGATCTTCTCATCCGTGAAATAGTGGACCATCTCGTGCAGCACCCCCGGGGTGGGCACGAAGTCGGCATCGAGGATAAAGATAAAGTCGCCCTTGGCCTGAGCCATGCCGTTTTCCAGCGCCCCGGCCTTGTAGCCCGTGCGGTCCACCCGGTGCAGCAGGGTCACATCGAATCCCCTGGCCCTCAACTGCGCGGCTTCGGCCTCGCAGATCTGTTTGGTCTCGTCGGTGGAGTCGTCCAGGATTTGGATTTCCAGCAGTTCCTGCGGGTAATCCAGCTCCGACACTGCCTTGACCAACCGGGACACCACGAGGCGTTCATTATAAATAGGGAGCTGCACCGTGATGAGGGGCAACTTTTCAAACCGCCCCTTTGGCTGCGGTGGATTTTTCAGATTCTTCCAGAAAAGCCCCACCATAAACCAACGATGGACCCCGAACGCGGACAGCCCAACCACCACAAACGTGTAGCAGCAAAGCCAAAGAATAGTCAGCCAATGCATAGTGAAAACAAAACTGGCCCGGCGAAAAGGCACCGGGCCGGGGAGGGGGAAAGAGCAACTTGTTGCCCCCCCCGTCAACAGAGCAAATATTCCGAGGAAAAGACTCGAAATCAACGCCTTCCCAGTTGATATTTGCCATAAGCCAAAGGTCCCCCCCCTTTACAACGCGAGTTCCATGCCCCTCCACCCATCCGCCGCTTTCCTCTGCCCGCTGGCTGCTATTCTGTGCAGTCTTGCGCTCCATCCGGTCCAGGCGCAAAAACCTGAGTCCCCTGCCCCTCCGGAAACGGCACCCGCCAAGCCGCTCAAATCTGAGAATGGCAAACCGGAAGTGCCGGACGATCTCCTCGAGGACGATCACCTCCGCGAGGAATATGGCGTCAATCAATTCACCACTCCCTCCATCCGTAAAATCTTCGGGCAGATGGAAGCCCTCGGTTCGTTGCCCTATGACAAGCTCAAACGTCCGGTTCCCAAGTCCGTCGGGAGCGACCGGGCCTTGGTCGCTCTTTCCCTCGGGGTGCTGATCGGCGATGGTTTCCTTTCCGTGCAGACCGAAAAAGTTTCCGATCTGGAGGATGTCGGGCGGGCGGTCCTGAAACACGCCAAATCACTTGGGGCCGGCGCCCGCGTCACCGAACACGCCAAAAGTCTGCTGGAGAACTCCGCCCTCGGCGATTGGAAGACCCTGCGCAGCGACCTCGCGGGCACTCAAAAAGATGTCGAAAGCGACATGGTGCTCCTCCGCGACATGGAAATGGCGCATTTGATCAGCTTGGGGGGCTGGCTGCGCGGCCTGCAAATCGCCAGCGGCGCCGCCTCCGATCCGTTTTCCCCGGAACGCGCCGGTCTGCTCGCCCGCACCGACCTGCTTGAATACTTCACGGCCATGCTGGCAGAACTGAACCCCACGCTCCAAAAGCGCTCCTGGCTCAAAACGCTCCGCCCGGGTCTCGAAGAAATCCGCGTCCTGATCGACATGCCCGAAGGCAAACCCTTCGAACCCGCCCAGGTGAAAAGCCTTTACGAAAAATCCTCCGCCCTCGTGAAACTGGTGACCGGCGCCGAATAAGCTCGTCAGCCAGCCCGGCTGGAGGGAGCCCCTTGTGATTGCCTGCCCCTTGTCTGGATTGATTTTATCACCTTTTTCCCGTGAGATATTTCCTCGCCATCGTGCTTCCACCCCTTGCCGTGTTCAGTTGCGGCCGTCCCCTCGCGGGCCTGCTGAACTTGGTGCTCACGCTCATTTTCTGGATTCCCGGCGTAATCCACGCCATTCTGGTGGTGCATCGGTTTTACGCCGACGCCAGGCATCTCGCTCAAATGCAGATGCTGAAACAACCTGCCCACCAGCCTCACCGGGCCAGACCAGTGGTGGTCCGGGGGCCTTCCCGGGTGTCCACGGAAGTTGAGGGGTGACCTTTGACGGATCAAGCCCCGCTGCCCAGCGCGGTGGTGGCGTCGAGGGCGACGAATTTCAGGAGGGCATCGTTGGTCATTTCGGTGAGGGCGGTTTCAGCGCCCGCTTCGGAACCCAGCAGTTGGTGGGCGGTGGCTTTTTTGTCCTCGATCATGGCATCAATGCGCTCCTCGAGCGTGCCGGTGGTCACGAATTTATGGACCAGAACATTGCGTTTCTGGCCGATCCGATAGGCGCGGTCGGTGGCTTGGTTTTCGACGGCAGGATTCCACCAGCGGTCGAAATGGATGACATGACTGGCAGCGGTCAGGGTTAGTCCGGTCCCGCCCGCTTTGACGCTGAGCAGGAAAAAAGGCGGCCCGCCGGGCGCTTGGAATTGATCGACGAGTTTTTGCCGTTCCTTCACGGGAGTGCCGCCATGGAGGAGGAGGCCGGGGCGCTTGAAGAACGTGGTCAGGAAGGCGTGGAGCGGGTCGATGATTTCCCGGAACTGGGTGAAAATGAGGACGCGTTCCTGGCGGTCGGCGATGTCCTGGCAGAGTTCGGCGAGGCGTTGGAATTTCCCGCTGTCGGCCGGAGCATAGACGCCATCCCCACTCCAATGGCTGCTGTGGTTGCAGACCTGTTTGAACTTCATGAGGTAACCGACCACCAGTCCGCGCCGCTGCATGGGTTCGAGATTGGGGTCCTTGAGGTCGGCTTTGAGTTGTTCCACCAGCTTCCCGTAGATGATAGCCTGTTTGCGGCTGAGGGTGCAGGAGGCCGTGACCTCTGTTTTGTCAGGGAGATCCGCGATGATGGACTTGTCCGTCTTCATGCGCCGAAGGATGTAGGGCGAGACCAGCCGCCGGAGGGGCGCATATCCGCCGGTGGCAGGGGATTCGGCAAGGCGCTTGAGGGTGCTGGCAAAGGCCGTGGCCCCGCCGAGGAGGCCAGGGTTGAGGAAATCGAAGAGGGACCACAGGTCGCCCGGGCGGTTTTCGATCGGAGTTCCGGTGAGGGCCAGCCGCCAGGGTGCGGAGGCTTTTTTGACGGCCTTGGCCTGGGCGGTGCCGGCGTTTTTAATGGCTTGGGCCTCGTCAAGGATGATGGCCTGCCAGCGGTGGTTTTGCAGGGAAGGCGTGCGTTGCAGCACCCCGTAGGTGGTGAGGACCGCGTGATGATTCAGGAAGGCTTCCGCAGGGTGGGCGAGGGCGGCTTCCAACTGGTCGCGCGGGGTGCGGGAAGGATGGGCGGGGAAAATGCGGAGCTGGGGCGCAAATCTGGTGAATTCCGACAGCCAATTCCCGATCAGGCTGGCGGGCACCACCAGGAGGACGGGCGAAGGGTCGGTACCCGGGGGCTCCGGGCTGGCCAGCAGGGCAATCACCTGAAGCGTTTTGCCGAGTCCCATATCATCGGCGAGGCAGGCCCCCAGGCCGAGCCCTCGCATGAAGGTCAGCCACGCGAGGCCTTTTTCCTGGTAGGGACGCAGGGTGGCCTGGAGGGGAGGCGGAACGGACGGGGTGTCAGGATTGCGGATTTGCTCAAGAGCGGCCGCGAGGTTTTTTCCGGCCACGACGTGGGACCAGTTGGTGAGGGTTTCAACGAATCCGGCCGCAGGGCCGGACCCTCCGGGCTGGAATCCGGCGAGGAATCTCATGCCTTCATGGAATGTCAGGCCACCTCCGGCATGGGCGGCCGCGACTTTGTTCCACTGGTCCATGACCTCGCCAAGTTGAGCCTGGTCGATCTCGATCCATTGGCCACGCAGATTCACAAGACCCGTGGGGCTGTTTTTGATGCGGGCCCAGTCTTCCGCACTGAGCGGAGTGCCCTCGAGCGTGGTGCTGATTTGGAATTGCAGCATGGCCCCGACCCCCAGCATGGATTTGTCGGTATCCAGCTTCACCTGGACGGCGGGGCGGGAGGGGCGGCCGCCTTTCCACCAGTCCGGAACCTTGAGCACCAGTCCGGCGGATTCGAGGGCGGGCAGGTCGCGGATGAAACGATAGGCTTCGGCAGGAGTCCAGGCGAGGGCTTGAAAGACCCGGCGGGATTCTAACAATTCGCGGACCCAGGGAATGGTGGCGGCGGCGGTGCGGACCGGGGTCAGGATGGCGTCGAGGGTACGCTGATCCGGGGAGGCGGCATAAGTCTGGAGCGCGCGTCCAAGGGGAATATGCTGGGGTTTGCCGGTGGCCCCCAGGGCATCCGTGTAAGTGGCCAGGAAGGCAAAGGGCCGGTCCGGGTCCCGTTTGTTTTCCGCGAGATGGAAGGTGACCCGTCCGACGAGATGCCACCCGGCACGGCTGGTGCGGAGATAGTCATTGAGACCACCGGGGAGCGCGTCGCAGGCAGCCGCGAGAGCGGTGCCGGCGTCGGTCCAGAGGGTGGCGAGGACTTCCGCCGTGCAATAATCGGAACCGGGGAACGGCGGCGCCTCCTGCGCGCATGAGGTGAGGAGGGAATGGCCAATGGAATCGGCGGCCGGAACCGGCGGGGCGGCGTGCCGGGTGCGGCAAACTTCGGCCATCCAGTGGTGGCTGAACCGATGCAGCCAAGCCAAAGTGGGGTCCGGAGGGGGCTCGTGGGACGGGCGGACCGCGAGGTGGAGCAGGGCGTGGGCCGGGCTGTGGGAAAACGCGTCGACCAGCTCCAACGGATCCCCGGGCGACGGTTCGCCGCTGAGGAGCAGCAGGCCTTCGGGGAGGCAGGTCAGGGACAAGGACATTGGCAGCGGTGATTTATCAGGATCAGGGAAAGAATGCCCTGCTTTGGCTGGCAGCAAGTACCTCCAGGGAAAGCAGCCTGAACACCCCGCGGCAAAGGTGCAAAGGCAGATAGAAGAGGCTTGCCTGAACGTTGTGCTTTTGTTCTGCTGCATTTTTCTTCATTCCCATCCCATGATTTCCTGCTTCCATCCGGCCCGACGCTTTCTTTTGCCCTGCCTTGCGGCCTTCGTGGCGGTGATGCAG
>JAYUWQ010000082.1:0-5661 GCA_043753485.1 bacterium | reverse complement strand
TGTGATTGGTGGACCACAGGGCGACACCGGCCTCACCGGCCGCAAGATCATCGTCGATACCTACGGCGGCATGGGCCGTCACGGTGGCGGCGCCTTCTCCGGCAAGGACCCATCCAAAGTGGACCGCAGCGCCGCCTACATGGGCCGCTGGGTTGCGAAAAACATCGTCGCCGCCGGCCTCGCCAGCAAAGTCGAAATCCAATTCGCCTACGCCATCGGCCATCCGCAGCCCGTCAGCGTCCACATCGACAGCTTCGGCACTGGCATCGTCAGCGATGACGCCATCCTCAAAGCCGTGCTGAAAGTCTTCTCCTTCAAGCCTGCCGACATCGTCAAGCAGCTCAACCTGCTGCGCCCGATCTATAGCAAGACCACCAACTACGGCCACTTCGGCAAGGACGACAAGGACCTCACCTGGGAACAGACCAACAAAGCCGCCGAACTCAAAAAGCTCGCGCTGAAGTAACCATTCCCCACGATTTCAGGAACCATCCTTTCCTGCAGCAAAATCCCCGGAAGCCTCTCGGCCTCCGGGGATTTTGTGTCAGGACCAACACCGCAGCCCTTCATGGGCGCGGGGGCTTGCAGTCCGTGCTGCGCTTTCAAGGCAACTCCTGCCTCAATCCACCTTCACCGTGCGCAGCCGGTGGTTTTCGCTGTCGCCGATGTAGAGCGTGCCGTCCTTGTCGATGAAGACCCCGTGGGGGCGGGCAAGTTGGCATTGGCTGGCCATGCCTTCCGGGCCATCGCCTTTCTTGCCGTCGCCCACGACCACGTCAATCCTGCCGGTGTCCGGGTTTACCATGCGGATGCTATGGCTTTCGGTGTCGGCAATGTAGACCTTTCCACTGACGGAAACTGCAAGACCCTTGGGTCCGGCCAGCTGGGCGTCTTTGGCAGGGCCCCCATTGCCCGCAAAACCGGATTTGCCGGTGCCGGCCACGTGATGCAGCACCCGTTCCTTGAGATCCACCCGGTAGAGGGAATTGGCATCGCGCAAGGCCAGCCAAAGCTGGCCAGCCGCATCAAAAGTGATGGTGCGCGGGCCGCTGAGCGGCGTGGCGGTGGAAAAAGGTGAGCCATCGGCCGGAGCGGCTTTTTGGCCGGAGCCGCAGACCGTCTGCACGATTCCGGTTTTCGGATCCCAGGTGCGGACCCGCTGATTGCCGAGATCACAAATATAGAGCAGGCCGTCCGGGCCGAAGGTCTGACTGATCGGGTCTTTGAACAGCGCCTGGCCGCCCGGGCCGCCATCACCGCCAAAGCCGGGTTTGCCGGTGCCGATGGGCGTGGAGAGGGTTCCGGTTTTCAGATCCAGAGCGCGGATGGCATGATTGGACATGTCGGAGATGTAAAGCCGGCCGTCGGGACCGAATTGGATCTCATGCGGTTTATTCAGCTGCGCCTTCAGGGCTGGACCGCCATCGCCACCGAAGCCCGCCGTGCCGGTGCCGGCGACCGTGGTGATAATGCCCTTGTTATCAATCCGCCGCACCAGATGACCCTCGAATTCACAAAAATAAAGCAACCCATCCGGTCCCCGGGTGATGCCGAAAGGATTGTTCATGGTGGCCTGCCCCGCCGGACCGCCGTCGCCGCTGTAGCCCTTTTGCCCCGTACCGGCTACGGTGCGCACCGGCGCAGCGGCAGTGAACGCCGCGGAACAAAGCAGCACAACAGAAAGGAAAAATGCGGATCGGATCATGGCTGGGTTTGAACAGGCTCATAGTACAACGGAGAGAACCGGAGGCAACAGCACTAAGGACAGGAAGTGGTTGCCCGGAAACAACGCCGCCCCGCGTGCGCTCCTGTCTTTATTGGAAGCCAACTCATCCTTCCTATCCTTTCTGTCCTGCATGCCCTTCTGTTCAAACCCCATCACCCCGCCTCGTCATTTTTCGACGACCACAACTTGATCGCGGTGCCACAATACATGCAGCGGAACCATTGGAACAGGAGCAGATGCACCGCGAGGCTGGCGGTTTTCCCGAGACCCGGGATGGAATGAGCCTTGCGGTTTTTCACACAATTTCTCGAGTAGAACAGATGGCAGCTGCAGATCCGGCAGCGCGCCTTGCCCAGCACCACCAGCTGCGCAACCCCCAGCACCGCGAGGACGGCCGCCGCCACATAAATTTCCTTCGCATAGTCGCTGGGCTGGGGCACGGCCCAGAACAGCCAAGGCACCGCCACCACGGAGGCCACCACTGCGACCCGCCACAGCAGGGAAATCAGAGCCCCTACCACCAACAGCACCGGATCGGGATGCACCACCCCACGCCTCATCGTGCGGGGCAGTTCCTCATTGACCGTCACCCGTTCCATTTGAGCCGGATCGACCGGCTCGGAAGGAGCATCAATGGAGTGCCGGTTCAACGGAGCCACCCGCATAGCTCCGGTTTGATAGTCCTCAAAAGTATTGAACCGTGATGCCACCAATTCCTCCTTGGCAGGCACTGACACCGTTGCCGCAGGCGCCGCGGTCCGGAAGCCCGGCAACGGGGTGCCTTGCAGGATTTCGCCGGGCAGCGGAGTGATGGGCGCCGCGGGAGCCGGGGCCCCGGCCGCAGCAAGCCGGGCGCGTTGGGAGGGGGATACATATACACCAAGGACAGGGGCTTTCTCCCCGCGGGGCACCACAATGGCTTCCGGAATATCATCGTTCTCCCCCGCGCCCCCCATCGGAAAGGCCATCTCACGGGCGAGTCCGGCCCAGTGATGCACCGTGTCCAAAGTCGGAGCCCGGTTCAGTCGGCCCTTTTTCCAAGCGGTTAATTCCAGGACCCGGTGCAGCTCGGCCGGCGGAATCGCGGCCAGCATGGCCGGGGACTCAATCCCACAAGCGGTCAGCTGCTCGATCGCTTCAGGCGATAAGCCGGGGATGACAGTCAGGCTGGACATGGTCTGGGAAAGTAGCCGGCTTGGAATGAAAATAGGGTGAACCCGCCCCTCAACTAAGGTTTTCCAACAGTTCCGTCAACTGCGCGACGCGGGCGGTGGAATCTTTTAGGCGCGTGCGGTGTTCTTCCACCACCTCGGCCGGGGCACGGGCGGTGAAGGTTTCTGACCCCAGCTTGGCTTCCGCTTTGGTGATTTCCTCGGCTGCCTTGCCGCGCTCCTGGATGAGGCGCGCGCGAACTCCCTCAACATCAACGAGTCCGCCCAGCAGCAGGAAGATTTCTCCGCAAGGCGTCAGGGTGCCGGCCATGCCTTTGCCGGGTTTGAAACCGGCATCCACCGTCAGCGTGCCGCACTGGGCGAGCAGACGCAGCGTTTCTGAAACGGCGGCCACCCACGGTCCGGCGGGCTTCAGGATGAAATCGGCGGTGCGGTTGGAGGCGAGATCGCAGAGCGTTTTCAAATTCCGCACGCGGCTGGCGCTGTCGTAGGTGGCAGCGGCCTGGCTCTGGGCTTCGGCGATGATAGCGGGATCGATTCCTGCCAAAACCGGCGTGGTCGCCAGCGGTTGCTGCATGAGGAAGGTGCCGTCCGCGCCGTAGCCTAGCGTGCGCCAGAGTTCCTCCGTGACGTGCGGCATGAAGGGATGCAGGTGGATCAGCAGGCGGCGGATGACGGCGTCCATCACGCGCAGGGTGCCGGCCTTGCGGGCAGGATCGGCGTCCGGGGCGAAGTCGCTCTTGGCGGCCTCGAGGAAGCGGTCGCAGTAATTTCCCCAGAAGAAATCATACAACAATCCGGTGATCTGGCTGAAGCTGTATTCCTGATAGGCGGCTTCGAGATCGAGGCTGAGCTGGTCCAGTTTCGCCGCGATATCGAGGGCAAAAACGGAAACGTTATCGGCGGTTAGTGCTTCGTCCCCAGTGGAGATTTCCCCGCCCTGCATGAGCCGATAACGGCAGGCATTCCAGAGCTTGTTGGCAAAATTCCGGCCTTCCTCGATGGACGATTCATCAAACTTCAGGTCCAGCCCCAACGGCGCGCTGCGCATGATGCCGAAACGAAGGGCATCCGCGCCATATTTGGCTATCAAGTCGAGCGGGTCCGGCGAATTGCCGAGGCTCTTGCTCATTTTCCGGCCCTGCTTGTCGCGGATGATGCCGGTGAAATACACGTTATGGAACGGCAGCTCGCCCATCCATTCGTAACCGGCCATGATCATGCGGGCCACCCAGAAGAATAGAATGTCCGGCCCGGTCACGAGGTCCGTGGTCGGGTAGAATTTCTTCAAGGTCGCTGTCTCCTCCGGCCAGCCCATCGTCGCAAACGGCCAGAGCCAGGAGCTGAACCAGGTGTCGAGGACGTCAGGGTCCTGCTGCCAGCCTTGTTCCTCAAGCGTCAGAATAACTGAGGGATCTAGTGTCGAAATATGAGCCGTGATCTCCCGTATTTCACTATCAGATTCGTTCAGTTTCAGTGCAATTTCAAGCAGTTCCTTGGCGTCAGATGTGGTCGGCTTCCCGTCTATAACAACTGCAACAACCGCAGAATCCACTCCGATATACCGGAAATCCGTCGAAGGCGGTGAAGTGATGATATCCGAAATATCAACATGCACGCTGCCTAAACCGTAGTGGTCGTAAGTTTTCGTCCACACCGGAATCCGATGCCCCCACCAAAGCTGGCGGCTGATGCACCAGTCCTGGATGTTTTCCATCCAGTGCTCGTAAACTTTCGCCCAGCGTTCCGGGTAGAACTTCATTTCGCCGCTGGCCACCACGGCTTTGGATTCCTCCACTTTTGGATACTTGAGGAACCATTGCTCGCTCAGGCGCGGCTCGATGGGCACGTCGGCGCGTTCGGAATAACCGACGTTGTTGCTGTGAGGTTCTTCTTTTTCGAGCGCTTCCTGCTCCTTGAGAATGGCGATGGCCTTCTTCCGGCCCTCGAAGCGGTCGAGGCCCGCGAGGTCCTTGCCGGCGAGGTCGTTGAGCACGCCGTTGGGGTGCAGCACATCGATCACTTCCAGCTGATGCCGCTGGCCGATTTCAAAGTCCGACTTGTCGTGCGCGGGAGTGACTTTCAGCACGCCGGTGCCGAATTCAAAATCCACATGGTCATCGCCCACGATGGGGATGGCGGCCTGGTTTTCCAAAGGCAGGGCGCGGCGCACGTGTTTGCCGATGAGGTGGGCGTAGCGCTCGTCCTTCGGATTCACCGCCACGGCGGCATCGCCCGGGATGGTTTCGGGACGCGTGGTGGCGATGGTCAGCCAAGTGTCAGGATCCTCCACCACCTGCACTTTGAAATAAATCATAGCGCCTTTCTGCGGCTTCATGATGACCTCTTCATCGCTCAGCGCGGTGAGGCTGGACGGGCACCAGTTCACCATGCGTTTGCCGCGGTAGATCAGGCCTTTTTTGTAGAGATCCACAAACACGCGCTGCACGCAGCGGCTGTAGTCCTCGTCCATGGTGAAGCGCTCGCGGGCCCAGTCGCAGGACGCGCCGAGTTTCTTCAGCTGCTGGATGATGATGCCGCCGTGTTTGTCCTTCCAGTCCCAAATCTTCTCCACCAGTCCCTCGCGCCCGAGGTCGTCGCGGTGCTTGATGGTGCCCAGTCTTTTCAAACTTTTCTCCACCACATTCTGCGTGGCAATGCCCGCGTGGTCCGTACCCGGCAGCCACAGCACTTCAAATCCCTTCATCCGCGCGCGGCGGGCGAGGATGTCCTGGATGGTGTTATTGAGCACATGCCCCAGCG
>JAYUWQ010000081.1:0-5678 GCA_043753485.1 bacterium | reverse complement strand
CCTGGGCGTTGATGCCGTGGGCGCGGCAGCGGTCAAAACTGAAGGCGTTCGCCTTGGCGAAGTCGTAGGCGCGCATCAGGGTGAGGAAGTCGGAGTCGCCGCTGTCCTCGAACATCTCGCGCGCGGCTTTGGTGTGGGCATCATCGCGGTCCACGCGGGCGAGCAGATCGCGGCCACTGACCAAAGCGGCACACAAGGCCGCCTCCGGTACGCAACCGCGCTGGCTTGCCTCGATCAGCATGCGGGAGTAGCGCGGGTGCATGGGGAGGCGCAGCATTTGGCGGCCGATGGGGGTCAGATCCGCGTTTTCCAAGGCCCCGAGCATGGTGAGGAGGCGCTCGGCGCGTTCGACAGCATGGGGATCCGGTTTGTCCAACCAGTCAAAGGTGGCGGCTTCCCGGATGCCGAGCGAGTGCAGCAGCAACACGACTTCGGCGAGATCGCTGCGCTGGATCTCCGGCGTGTTGCGTTCGTCGCGGATTTTGTGGCCGATCGCGGTCCACAAGCGGTGACAGGTGCCGGGCGCGGTGCGGCCGGCGCGGCCTTTGCGCTGATCGGCGCTGGCCCGGCTGATGGGCTCCAGCAGGAGCGTGCCGATGCCTCGTTCGGCATCGTAGCGGGCGACGCGGGCGGTGCCGCTGTCCACCACGTGGCGGATGCCGTCGATGGTGATGCTGGTCTCCGCGACGTTGGTGGCGACGATGACTTTGCGCAGCGCGTTAGGAGCGAAGGCGCGGTCCTGCTCCTGCGGTTCGAGTTCGCCGTGCAGGGGGATGCAGGCCACCCGCTCCTGCGTTCTGAGGCCCCGCAGCGCGTCGAGGGTGCCATTGATCTCACCGCGGCCTGGCATGAAGACGAGGATGTCCCCCGGATCGCCGTGGTTGAGGATGCGCCCGACTGCTTCGGCGGCCTGCGCGGTAATCGGACGCTGGTCGGGCAGGGAAAGATAAGCGACCTCCACGGGATAACTTTGGCCTTCCGAGATGAGGATCGGGCACTCATCCAAATAGGCGGCGACGGGTTCGGCATCGAGCGTGGCGGACATCACCACCATGGCCAGATTGGGTCTTTGGGTCTGCTGCAGGTGTTTTACCAAAGCGAGGGCGACATCGCTGAGCAGGTTCCGCTCGTGGAATTCATCGAAGACCACGGCACCGATGTTGGCCAGGGAGCGGTCATCCTGAAGCCAGCGCAGCAGGATGCCTTCGGTGACAAAACAGATCCGGGTGCCCACGCTGGTGTGGTCGTCGAACCGGATTTGATAACCGACCTCCGCGCCGAGTTTCCCTCCCCGCTCCCAAGCGACGCGCGTGGCCACAGTGCGGGCGGCGACGCGCCGGGGTTGCAGCACCACGATCATCCGGTGGCCCGCGATCCCCGCATCCAGCAGCATCTGCGGCACCTGCGTGGTCTTGCCCGATCCTGTGGGGGCGACCAGCACCAGGCGATTCCCGTCCCGCAGGGTGCGCAGGATATCGGCGTGGATCTTCCAGATGGGGAGCGTGGTGGGGGCCGGCATGAAGGAGGGCGCGCACGCTATGGTGCGGTGCGGTCAATGCCAACGCGAAGCTCGCGCCCGCGCCCTCAGGATTGATGTCATTTTGAGGCCCGCCGCTCCGCTCCCCTTTGGAATTCAATTCCGCCCATGAATGAGATGGAAGCCTGCAGCAGATTGAGTAGGGTCGGCCCCATGGTTTGGCAGAAACTGAAATCCTTGTTTGGCGGGGCGGCGGCGCTCCCGGAGGTATTCCGTGAGGAATGGATCGCGCTGCTGGAGAAAAATGTCCCTCTCTATGAGCGCTTGCCGGAGGACTTGCGGCGCTGCCTGCACGAACAGATCGGGCATTTCATCGCGACAGTCCGCTTTGAGGGATGTGGTGGCCTTGAGCTGACGGAGGACATGATCCTGACGGTGGTCGCGCAGGCTTGTCTGCTGGTGGTTCATCGCGAGGGGAAGCCGTATCCGAAGCTGAAAGTAGTTTATCTTTACCCCAGCACCTTTAGCTCAGTGATGAAGCAGGTGGATGCCCATGGATTGGTGACCGAGGGGGTAGTGCACCGTCTGGGGGAATCGTGGGGTTTGGGGACGGTGGTGCTGGCGTGGGATTCGGTCGCCCAAGGGGCCCGGAATATGGCCGATGGCGGAAACGTGACTTTCCATGAGTTTGCGCATCAGCTCGATGATGAAGATGGGCCGACGGACGGCGCGCCCGGTCTCCCGGGTCCCGGGGCCTACCGTTCGTGGGCGCGGGTCTTCCAGGAGAACTACGACAATTTCCTGGAACGGACGGAGGCAGGCAGGAAGACGGTTTTGGATGCCTATGCCGCGACGAACCCGGCGGAGTTCTTCGCGGTGGCGACGGAGACATTTTTTGAAAAGCCTGAGCAATTGTTCCGGAAGAGACCGGAGCTCTACGATGAGCTGATGCGATACTATGGATTGGATCCACGGGGCTGGCTCCGGCCCAAGGAGCACGATGCGACGCCAGATCAGGACCAGGGGGAGGGTTTCCAACGGAGCAGGGCTGGTTTCGAGAAATAAAACAAATCCGGGTCATCGGCACCGTTTCCCCAAGTGGATTGACCGGACCCGGTGTAAAATCGCCTCCGTGCCAACCTGTCATCGCTATGCGAATCCTTCTGATTTCCCTTTCCTCCCTCCTATATTCCTGGACCAGCTTCGCGGTGGATGGCCCAGCATTGCCGACGATCCCCGCCAATCCGATTGCCGCGAAGAAGGAACTCTGTTCTCCGATAATTTCGAAGGCACGGAGCGGGACAAACGATGGCATCGGGTTGTGGACACTTTTGCGTTCGAGAAAGGAGCGCTCAAAGGCACCCAGACGCGGGTGCAGGACCAGCCATCGCAGGACAGGAAGTCGACGGTCAAGGCGCACGCGGCGGTGTATGGAATGGAACTGCCAACGAAGGACAGCGTGGTCGAGGTCAAGATGCGTTTCGACGGCTGCACCATGATGGACGTGGAGTTCGACGACCGGAAATACACGGGTTCCCACTATGGCCACCTCTGCCGTGCCCTGATCCGTCCTGACAAGGTGACGATTATGGACGAGCGCGAGGGCAGTCAGAATCAGGCCATCAAGGCGATGCGGGAGGATCCTGCCAAAAAGGCGGAAGTCACCCGGCTGATGGAGGGTAAAAGCGCCACCTTCCCGGTGAGTTTGAAGCCGGATCAGATTTACACGGTGGTGGTGGAAACGGTGGGCGTGGAAATGCGGGTCAGTATTGACGGCAAACCGGTCGCTTATCTGAAGTTTCCCGGCATCGGACACGCCACCAAATCCAAGATCGAGCTTGGGGTGGCCGGTCAGAGCGGATGGTTCGATGATATCAAGATTTGGAATGCTGCACCAGTCAAGTGACGCCCGGTGCGGCCACGCGGAAAATCCGATAAACGGAAGAGGCTGTCCGTTTCAGTGCCTGATCGAAGATGAAAACAGAATGACACCCCCGGAAACTTCATCCCGTGGTGTGATGGGCTTATGGTGCCATGAGGAGTCGGAGCGCATACGCTGTCTATTGCGCAATTTTCCATTCGAGGACTGCTCGCTCCGTGTTCCCTATTCATCCGACTGGCAAAGCCACGCTTCTACGGCATTTCGAGGTGTTCTTCAAACAGGTGAAGCAGACGCTGAAGCTGAGCGGGTTTTTGAGCTACAGCGCCAACGCCTCCGCTGTCAGGTCTGGAGACCGCCCTGCTGGTCTATGTTCTGCTGCGCTTTGCCGCCCACCTGAGTCAATGGGGCCACAGCTTTACGCGGCTCTTTGCGGTGGTGCGGGCCGGGTTGTGGGAGCGGATGGACGCCTTGGGAGTACTGCGGAGTTGGGACAGCATGCGGCTCGTTCAAGCTGCTGGGGGCAGCGCAACGGGCATGGCTCCCCGGACTCAGGCTATCCTGACATAATCGCATGGGACAGCACTGCCATCACATTACGGGAGAAACTTGGAAGTTCCCAACTCACCCCTCATCCCATTCACCCCTTCTCAACGGGAAAATCAGCTGCTATAACACTTCCTGTGGGATGCCTGCGAATGAAATATATGACTCCTGGATCAAATGTTATTTAGTCTTCTCCGCGCGAGGCTCGTCATTATAAACTGCAACGATTCTATACGTGTCCGCCGCTTTGATCAGTGAGCCGGAGAGGATGAATGTTTTATCATCAGTGACTTTTTCCTTTTTGTCGTATCGACGTTGGTAGCACAGTATTGAAAAATTATACTTTTGGCCAGTTTTCCCCCACATTTTTAATTCACGAAGTTCACTGCTATTTATTACGAACCGACGACCAAATTGTTTTGAATCAGCCAAAATAGCCTCAAAAGAAGTGTCGACCTTGAAATTAAAATAAGGGTTGACTATTGTGGCGTAAAAAGATTTCATCTTTTCAGGCTCCAGTGTCGTAAATGCCGAAACGTAATCAGTGAGAAATGCTTTGATGGAGGATGTGTCGACCGGATCCGAATTTTGTCCCCCTGAGATTTGTTTGGGTGCAAGATCTTCAAGGCTGATGGAGTATGGTTTTTCGGGATGCGGAGGATTAGGGGGGTCGACTTTCGGTGCCGGCATTAAATAAGCGCAGAAGGCTAATAAAATTGCGGCACTTCCTAGAAGTATCCTCATAGGGTTATGAATCGTGCCTATTGAATGCTCCTTGAATTTGATATTGCCGCAAATTGCCAAAAGAAAGAAAATGGACGCGATTACTACTAAAGTCATTCGTTCTGTTAGCATGGCGGCGTTTTATCGGGATGGAGTGATCGGGTGCGCTGGCTTAGGGCTTTGAGTAGGCTTTTAGGCTGTTCTGAATCAGGGAAATGCTGTGTCTGCAGGACGGGAAGCTAGTGCACAAGGGATTGGTCAATCTGGGGAGGGATGCAAGATTTTTTTTTGGAAAATCTGTTTGCCATTGCTTAACTGAGGTTCCGTTTTTGTTTTTAGCTGATGAGGGCAATGAATCCCGGAATAATCTTTGAGTTTTCGGTTTGTCGTCGCTGGCCGTCAAACTCCCCCTCTGGCTCCAGAAGGACTTTCACTGGATGTTCAGGGTTAGCGGCTTCGCGAAGAAGTTCGTTTATGCGCACTTCCGGTGCCGCTCGGTGAAGACGCCAGGTTGGGCAGCTGTTACAGAGGTCTTCATTTCTCGCATGCCCTCATATTAGCACAGGTTTGTCACGGTACGTTGAGTGTCGGAAAATGAGTCACAACTACCGGTGGCTGCGAGATCGAGACAGAAATCCGGGTCTTGATTAGGTTGTGTGAGTCGGCTGCGGCCAAGTGCCGCACCGCGAAGGATTCCACATTGATTTGCTCATGTCTTGTTTCCGGGGAGTCCCTCTTTTTCAAGGGACCTCCTGAAATTCCGATATAGGGAAGGAGGCTGCGTCGTAACAGGGCCGTGCCGTAAATGAGAATGAAATGACAACCCCCGGAACAATTCGCACTGGCCTGATGGCCATGGCGCTCCTGAGCGTGGCGTTGACCTTGGCCTTGCCGTGCCATGCGGAGCCGGCGGACGACGGGGAGCTCGCGGCGCAGCAGGCCGAGGCCAAAAAGTCCTTTCGTGAGGGGGTCACCCCCTTCGTGAACACCTACTGCACGGAGTGTCATGGGAATAAGAAATCGAAGGGTGGCCTCAACTACGAGGCTGCGCTC
>JAYUWQ010000080.1:0-2300 GCA_043753485.1 bacterium | reverse complement strand
GCACCGCGGCCCAAGCGGTGACCGACTCGCCCCGTCCCGCCACTGGAGCACCGGGCGGCGTGCTCCATGAAATCAACACTTCAGGAGTGATCACCTGCGGGGATAGCAAACCACTTTCACCCGCATGAATCGCCAGGAATTCCCGCAAGCGCCGCCCGGCGCCCGCTGTCGGGACGATCACTACCGTCGGGGAGAGATCGGGCGCGCCGGGCCCGGTCGGCACATCCAGCAGCCAATCCGTCAGGGCCGGCAGCAGAGGGGTGGACCAGTTCAGAAAATGCCGGCGGGGCATGGCGGACGAAGCGGGAGCGGGCCGCAGCAGGTCAGGGGAATGGTTCATGGAAGAGAGGATTGAATCCGGAATGCCAAGACCTGAAGCCGGGCCGTTCAAGGCAGTGGAGTAGCCTGCCACACTCGTCCTCCGTATTGGCAGGGCGGAGGGCGCGACAGGGGAAGGAACGGCTGCCGGAGCCGTCCTATGCTAGCGTTTCGACGTCAATTGATCGAAATTGCCTTGTTCGCAGGCACGGACAAAGCCTTCGGTGGTGGTCTTCAGGTCATCCCACCGGAGCCGGATGCGTTCTGCTTCCTCCTGACTGATGGCCCGGTCACTGGCCGCGGTGGTGATGGATTCCAGGAGATCGGCGAATTGTTGGATGATGGCATTGGTGGCCGGTCCGACATCGCGGTGGCCTTCGTTCGCCACTTTGGGGTTCCTCACGAAAAACCCGCCTGATTGCTGGCAGAGCCACTGGATGATGCGGCTATCCCGGGTCAGGCGGATCAATTCGGTGGTGCGGTCGAGCGGGTTTTTACTGCCACTGCCCTGACCTTCCTCCTCGGGCGGTTGGGACCATTTATAAACGAGCGAGAGGGAGATGCCGAGTTCGCTGGCAATCTCTTTGGGACTGGTCTTCTCGAAGGCGTCGCGGAGGATTTCGTGTGATTCCACAGGATTGGATTAAAGGGCAAACAGGAAAGGGGCAACAGGAAGGATGCCCCAGGAGCATGGTTATTATGAAAGGTGGCGGGAATTGTCCATCAAGCAGTGAAATTCAGTCGATTTTCCAAAATCCTGCCGGTTATGGCAGGGTTTGCGTTTTAAATGGTTGATTGGCTACGGAAATTTTGGACATAATTGATTTCTATTGCCGGGTTCTCACCTGATTCCATGAGTCCATTTACGTAAATAGGCAGAACTTGGCCTGGTGCCCGGGCCGGTTCAGGCGTTGGTTGGAGTGTTGTGAAAAATGAAGTCTCCCCCAGCCGTCCGCCGGAAGAGGCCACGAATCAATTCGGGGCTCCGACCCGGTGGAGCATGGTGTGGCAAGCCGGGCATGGGGACGACACGGCGAAGTTGGAGGCCATGCAGATCATTTGTCAGGATTACTGGCCACCGGTGTATGCCTACATCCGGCGGCAGGGGAAGTCCGAGCAGGATGCGGAGGATCTGACGCAGGATTTTTTTTTCCGGATCATCCGGCGGGACTGGTTTGCCAAGGCCGATCCGGCGCGCGGCCGGCTGAGGAACTATTTGTTCACCAGTCTCGTGAATTTTCTGCGGGATGCGCACCGGTCGGAACAGGCGGAGAAGCGCGGGCATGGGCAAGCCTTGATCAGCCTGACGGATGCCGAGGGCCGCTACCACCGGGAAGCGGTGGATGAGATGAGTCCGGACCGGCTTTTCCAGCGCCGGTGGGCGATGCATCTGGTGGAAAAAGCAGTGGAGATCACGGGAGCGGAATACGCGGGACGCGGGCAGTTGGCCATTTTTGAGGCGCTCCAGGCCCGGTTGATGGATCCGGATGGTGGGGGAGAACAATTGGGCGCCATCGCCGTCCACCTGGGAATGACGCCGGGAGCAGTGCGGGCCGCCTTGTTCCGCCTGCGTCAGCGATTCCGGGAATTGCTCTTTTTGGAGGTTGGGCACACCATCGGCTCCATGGACCGCGAGGAAATCCGCAGCGAAATGGCTTCCCTCCTGGAATACCTCTGAGCCGGTCGGAGCAGCGTCAGGCGGTCAGCATTTCTGTGCGTTCGGCAGCGACCCGGCTGATCATGGTGATCACGCTGGAGGCATCGTAGGGTTTGGGCAGGAAATTCCGGCCGGGAATGAGGTCCTGGCCTTCCGAGAAAAGGGTGGCGCTGTAGCCGCTGCTGTAAATCACTTTCAGTTCCGGCCGCTCGTCAGTGAGGCGGGCGGCCAGTTCGTGGCCGGTCATGCCGCCAGGCATCACGATATCGGTGATCAGGAGGTGGATACGGGATTTTTCCGCCGCCCAGACTGTCAGGGCCGCGGG
>JAYUWQ010000079.1:0-5682 GCA_043753485.1 bacterium | reverse complement strand
CTTCCCCTGCCCCATCAGGCGGATGACAATGCGCTGACTGCCTCCCCCATCCAGAGCGGCCGTGGCTTCCAGCGACACCACTTTGCTGCCGTTGGTGGAAGTCGATTCCTGAGCCACCTCGAATGCTGCGGTTTCCAGCACTTTCAGATAGTTGGCGGTGGCAGCATCAATGGAATCGGGAGTGGTAAAGGAATACTGGCCGAGTTCGTCCCTCCCCTTGAGCCGATGGGAGGACATCAGGACGCGGTGCGCGCCTGGATAAGCCGGCACTCAGGCCGGCAGCGGCACCGCGGCGCCACTTCCCCCTTCGGCCTGCTGGCCTCGCTTGTCTTCGAGCCGGATGCCTCCTGGCCCAATTTCGGCGCTGCTGCCATCGGAGGTTTTCACGGTGATCATGCCCTGCTTCACCTCCTCGAAGGAAAAGGTGGTCGACTCCCCGGAGTGCTTGTTTTTGATCACCACTTCCTGGGCAGCCTTGTCTACACTGACCAGTTCCAAGTCCGGATTCGCCTTCACCGCCATTTCCGCAATGAACTGCTCAGGATTCTGGGCAATACCCTTGGCCTGTTTGAATACCCAGATGCTGCCTAAAGCGATCAGGATGCCAGCCACTGCGAGCAGTCCGAGGCAGCCATACAGCAGCCCGCGGGTGCCAGTGCCACTCGCCGGAAGCACGGGCAAGGAAACGGGCGGCGGCCCTGCCGGGGGCCTGACCAATGGGATGGGCGGGATGGGCGGATAAGGTTGCGCCGGTATCGGCGGGGGCACCGGAGGGATCGCTCCCGGAATCGGCGGAGGTTCGGGCATATCGGGCGGGACCGGGGGTGGCGTGCTCATGGGCCGGCACTGTTCACGAAGAGCACACTTCCGGCAAGAATCTGTTTCCTGTTCCGTAACTCAGCGGGCATCATCAACGCCATCGCCCTCCTCCCAATTTTTCCCAGTCCTGTCCTATGAAATCCCCGATCCCGCCTGCTGTCCTCATTTTTTCGCTGGCGGCCTGCGCGCCGGCCGCAGAACCCCAAAGGGCCGACCTGATCGTTTATGGCGGCACTTCCGGCGGCATCACCGCTGCCATCCAAGCCAAACGCCTCGGACACAGCGTCATCCTGATCGAACCCACCCGCCACCTCGGCGGCTTGACGACCGGGGGGCTCGGAGCGACCGACATCGGAAATAAAGGGGCCATCGGCGGCATGTCCCGCGAGTTCTACCAGCGCATCAAAAAATACTACCAACAGGAGCAGGTCTGGGTCCACAGCGCCCGTCCCAAGGACAACGGGGAGGACACGCAATGGACGTTCGAGCCCGGCGTGGCCACTAAAACGTTCTCCGGCATGATCCAGGAAGCAGGGGTCCCCGTGATCACGGGGGAACGGCTGGATTTGAAAAACGGAGTCCGGAAGGACGGTGCCAGAATCACGGAGATCGTAATGGAAAGCGGCGCCCGCTTCGCCGGAGCCATGTTCATTGACGCCACCTATGAAGGCGATCTGATGGCCAGGGCCGGCGTCTCCTATCATGTGGGCCGCGAGGCCAACAGCGTCTATAACGAAACCCTGAATGGCGTCCAGACGGCCCGCGCCACCAAACACCAGTTCATCAAGGACGTTGATCCCTGGATCATTCCCGGCGATCCCAAAAGCGGGGTCCTCCCCGGCATTCAGACGGACCCCGCCGGACCGGACGGCAGCGGTGACCACCGTCTCCAGGCCTACAATTTCCGCCTGACCACCACCGACGTCGCTGCAAACCGCGTCCCCTGGCCGAAGCCCGCCAACTACGATCCGATGTCCTTCGAATTGCTCCTGCGCAACTTCGAGGCCGGCGACCACCGGGTGCCATGGAATCCCATTTTCATGCCCAACCGCAAGACGGACACCAACAACAATTTTGCCTTCAGCACCGACAACATCGGCATGAACTACGGTTATCCCGAGGGTGACTACGCCACCCGGGAACGGATCATCCAGGAGCACCGGGATTACACCCAGGGCCTGATGTGGACCCTGGCCAACAACCCGCGGGTCCCCGAAAAAGTCCGGGCCGAGTTCCAGCGCCTCGGCCTCGCCGCCGATGAATTCACCGACAACCAAAACTGGCCCCGTCAACTCTATGTCCGCGAAGTCCGCCGCATGATCAGTGATTATGTGATGACGGAAAAGAACTGCCTGCGCCAGGAAGTGGTGGAGGACTCCGTTGGCATGGGCGCGTATAACATGGACTCCCACAATGTCCGCCGGCACCTCACCGCCGACGGCAAAGTGCGCAACGAGGGGGACATCCAGGTCAGCAGCAAACCCTATCCGATCAGCTACCGCACCATCCGGCCACGGGCCGCCGAATGCACCAATCTGCTGGCCCCGCTGGTCCTCAGTTCCTCCCACATCGCCTTCGGCAGCATCCGCATGGAACCCGTCTTCATGGTCCTCGGTCAGAGCGCGGCCACGGCGGCGGTGCACGCCATCCAGCAAAAAACCACGGTGCAGGGCATCGACTATGCGAAGCTGAAAACCCAACTCCTGGCCGACCGGCAGGTGCTCGATTTTATCCCGCACGCCCGCCCGGCCTCCGCCAACCTGCCTCCGCCCCTCCAACTGGATGGCATCGTGGTGGACCAGAGGGCCGCCGTTTTGTCCGGTTTCGAATCCCTCAGCCAGGCGGCCCACCCCTTCCACGGCGAGGATTACGCCCACGACGACAATCAGGCCAAAGGCCAGCAGAACGCCGTCTTCACTGCGACCCTGCCGGCCGATGGCAAATACACGGTCCGCCTCGCCTACACCGCCCTCCCCAACCGGGCCACCAATGTGCCGGTCACGGTCGGAACGGCTTCCGGTCCCGTGAAGGTCGTCGTCAACCAGCGCCTCGCCCCATCCGTGAAGGGCCTGCTCCATCCCCTCGGCACCTGGAATCTGAAGGCCGGGGCCAACACCGTGGAAATCTCCAACGCCGGCACGGATGGCCATGTCATCATCGATGCCGTGCAGTGGCTCAAACAGGACTGAATCCCCCTGACGGGGCAGGAAAAGTGAAATTTCAGGTGGCACCAGGCCTCCTGGCGGTGCATCACCTTCTTTCCCACCACCATGCCTGTTTCCCCCATCTTCTGGATCGTTTTCGCCGTCGTTGTGCTCAGCATGATTGCCATCGATCTCGGCATCTTCACCCGCAAGTCGCACACCGTTTCCTTCCGCGAGGCCCTGACCTGGACCGGCGTATGGGCCACCTTGGCGACCTGCTTCGGCATCTGGATCTGGAACTCCCAAGGCCAGACCAAGGGGCTCGAATTTTTCAACGGTTACCTCATCGAATTGTCCCTCAGCGCGGACAACGTCTTCATTTTTGCCCTCATCTTCCGGAACTTCGGCGTCCCCCCGCAATACCAGCACAAGGTCCTGATCTGGGGCGTGCTCAGCGCCTTGGTGATGCGCTTCATCCTGATTGCCATCGGCGTGCAGTTGATCAATCAATTCCAGTGGATCCTTTATCTCTTCGGGGCTTTCCTCGTTTACACCGGCGTCAAAATGCTCTGGAGCCGATCCGAGGAGGAGGAAGATCCTTCCAACAATCCCGTGGTGCGTTATGCCCGCCGTGTCCTTCCCCTCACTCCCACCTGGGTGGGCGACCGGTTTTGGGTCACGGAAAACGGCAAACGCTTGTTCACGCCGTTGTTCATTGTCCTCATCTGCATTGAAATCAGCGACCTCATCTTCGCCGTCGACAGCATCCCGGCCGTTTTCGCCATCACCCAGGACCAGTTCATCATCTTCACCTCGAATGTCTTCGCCATCATGGGCCTGCGCTCGCTCTACTTCGTCCTCAACGGAGTGATCGACAAGTTCCACTATTTGAAGCCCGGCCTCGGCCTCATCCTGGCTTTTGTAGGGGTGAAAATGCTGCTCGGCCACACCGACTACAAGATCGGCAACGAGTTCTCCCTCGCCTTCACCATCATCGTGCTCCTGGCCTCCATCATCGGCTCGATCGTCTTCCCCAAGGCCACCTCCGGGTCCGGAAGCAAGTCCGGCCCTGAAGCCTGAACGTCGGCCGGCCGGCATGTCCGGCTCCATCCGCACATCTTGCATCCGCTTCCGGCATCCTCTATGCTCAGGACTATCCGCCGCCGCTCAACGGCCGGCCTTTCCTGACATGTATCCCAAACTCGGCCTCACCCGGAACGTCATCCGCCCCCGCTACGCGTTGATCACCCCCGACGGCCTGGTCCCCAGCGTCCTGCCCGGCTGGTCCGGCACCACCGCCCATGTCATCCTCTCCGCCGCCATGGGGGCTGGTGTCACCCAGTTGTTGTTGAAAATGGAACCGGGCGCTCAGGGCAAAGTCCAGACTGGCCCGGACGAATGGTTCCTCTACCTGGTTTCCGGCTCCGGCAGCCTGGATGGGGCAGCCCTTTCCACCGGCAGCTATGCCTGGATTCCCCCGGATCAGGCCTTCGGCTTCGACGCCACCTCCCCCGGCACCACTTTGCTGGTCTTCCGCAAAACCTACGAACCCCTCGACGTCCATCCGCCCGGATGCCGTCTGACCGGTCATTCTGACGCCATCCCCGCCGTTCCGTTCCTCGGGGATTCCCAGGCCCGGCTCCAGACTTTCCTGCCGGACCATCCGTCCGCGGACATGGCGGTGAATCTCTTCACCTACGACCCCGGTGCCACCCTGCCTTTTGTGGAAACCCATGTCATGGAACACGGCATGTTATTCCTCGAAGGCGGCGGCATTTACCGACTGGGCGACGACTGGCATCCGGTCACGGCCGGCGATGCTCTGTGGATCGCGCCTTACTGCCCGCAGTGGTTTATTGCCGCCGGCCCCGGCCCCGCCCGTTACATCTACTACAAGGACATCAACCGCTCCCCTGCATGAATCCCGCGCCCAGCCTCTCTCCCGCCGAACTGTCCCCGGTGATCGACCGGCTCAGCGCGGCCAACCGCGACTTCCTCCAGCGGTATACCGGCGAATCCCACCGCCGCCAACCGGTCCATGTGGTTTATGGCGGCGCCCATCTTTTCAAGGCCGATACCGCCCGCCGCCTCGGGGACGTCTCGCGCAAAACCCTGACGCAATACGCCCCTGACGGAGCCGCTCTGGCAAAAGCGCTCGGCGCGGACTGGAGCCAGGCATTCGCCACCGAGCTCCACGCCCGCATCACTGCCAAGCTGGAACACGAAGCCGTGGAAGACTTCCGGCTCGATTTCGAAGACGGCTATGGCTCCCGCCCTGACGCCGAGGAGGATGCCCACGCCATCAGCAGCGCCCGGGAGGTCGCGGCCGGCCTGGCGGCGGGATCTCTGCCTCCATTCCTCGGGATCCGCATCAAGCCCTTCAATGAAGACACCCGTGTCCGCAGCATCAGGACCATGGACCTTTTCCTGACCACCCTGCTGGGCCTCACCGGAAACCGTCTCCCTGACAACTTCGTCATCACCCTGCCCAAGGTCCAGCTGGCCGCCCACGTCGCCGCCGCGGAGAGCGTCTGCGATCTCCTGGAAGCCCATCTCCGCCTGCCCAACGGCACCCTGCGCCTCGAACTCATGGTGGAAACCCCGCAGTCCATCCTCGACCGCGACGGCATCTGCCCGCTCCAGTCCTTCATGGATGCCGCGCAGGGCCGCTGCGGGAGCGTCCACTTCGGCGTTTACGATTACACCGCCAGCTACGGGA
>JAYUWQ010000078.1:0-2302 GCA_043753485.1 bacterium | reverse complement strand
GCCGGCAACTTCACCCCTGAGCAGGCCCGCGCTGCCGTGAAGGAAAGCGGGGTCTTCGTCCATAATGCAATCAACCACACCCACTGGGGTGTGCGGCTCACCGATGCCAGCCAGGAAACGCGCGACAAGGCCCGGGCGAACATGGACCACTGCCTCCGTGTCTCCCACGCCGCAGGCGGCAGCGGTATCCTCATTGTGATAGGCAAAGGCTCGGACGGTCCTGCAGAGGAAATCGATGCCCGTTGTCAGGCTGAGATCAAAAAGTCCCTCCCCCTCGCTGCGGCGCTCGGCCAGCGCATCCTCTTCGAGAATGTCTGGAACCAAATGCACTACGACCATGACAAAGGTCCCGAGCAGACAGCCGGACGTTTCATCAAATTCATCGACAGCTTCAACAGCCCGTGGGTCGGCCAGTATTACGATATCGGCAACCACTGGAAGTATGGTCAGCCCGGCGACTGGATCCGCGCCTTCGGTGCCCGGGCCGTGAAATTTGATGTCAAAGGCTTCAGCCGGGCCAAAAACAAATTCGTGGAGATCACAGGCGAGGATGACGATCTCCCCTGGGACCAGGTGCGCAAAGCGATCGCCGACACCAACTGGACGGGCTGGACCACCGCCGAAGTCGGCGGAGGAGACGTCAAACGGCTCACCGTCGTGCGCCAGCAGATGGAAAAAGCCTTCGGGCTGTAATATCGGAACTTAGCCTGACACCCGGCCTGCGGCCTCGACGGAAGGCCGCAGCCGGGAGGGCAACTTTGAAGACAAGCAGGAGCATGCTCAGCCCTGCACTGAGGAAAGCTCACGCGATTCTACTTCTTCTGCAGCATCCCATGAGGCCGGTCAGCAGCAACACCGTGGTGCCGGGTTCCGGCATGATACCCAGCGGCGCCATCATGACCTGATCCGGTCCAGTGGGGAGGTCCACGACCAGGGTTACCATGCCGTTGATCGCGGTGCCGAAGACGCTGGCGGCACCCGCCAGGCTGATCGTGGTCGCACTGGCGGCCGTGGTGTCTGCCGGAAAAAGCCAGGGGATGCCGGAACCACGCAGGACCACCTGCTCACTTGACGATGCGAGCGTCAGGCCGTTCCCGGCCACAAGGTAGATTTCCTTCGAATTAAAATCGCCGGGATTGAGTGGGATGCCCGTGAAACTGCCGCTGATATAACCCTGGGCGGCGCCCGAGGTGGGGGAGAGACTTGCGGCAAATTCACGGTATCCCAACAAGTCGGAGGGGACAGTCGGAGGTTCCGGGAAGGTGCCAACGGAAATGTAGTAGCCTCCTCCGGTGTACGACGATCCCGTGAAATAGTTGGCGAGCTGCAGTCCGAGGGTGGTGCCGGGAGGGCCCTTGGTAACCACTATCGTGGCCGCTGGGGCAGGGCTGGCCAGGGCGGCCAGAAAATAGAGGGGGAAAAGTTTCATGCTGGGGGGGCTTGGCCGGACTTTTTGGTTATTATGAGCCTGACAGGTTACCGGGTCCAGTCAATTTTTCTCCGTGGGCCGGTTTTCCCATCAAGCCTCATCCCAGGCTGCTTCCAGGAAGCCGGTGCCGGTTTGGTAGTAGGGAAGCCAGGCGAGGCCGAAGGCGTTGATGGTGATGTTCTTTTTGAGGGCCCGGATGGGGTTTTTGGTGAGGACGAGGCGGCTGGGGTCGGCGGCGAGGCGGATCTCGCTCATGGCGGTGTCCATTAGGTTTTTGAGTTCCACCATCTGGGCTTCGATTTCCGCGAGGCGGTCTTCGGCGCGGCCGACGTCGCCGCTTTGTTCGAAGGCGCGGGTGGCACTGCGGGCGGCGGTGCTGGTTTTGCTGATGGTGGTGCGGCTGAGGGCCTTGCGGCCGAAGAGGGCGCCGAGGATGGTCTGCCCGATGCTGACCGCCGTGTTGATCTTGGCGGAGCGGGCCTGGGAGGCTTCGCGGTCGATGGCCGCCTGGGCTTTGTTGGCGGCGGTTTCGAGGGATTGGTATTTAGCCTGGTATTTCAGGCGGAGGGATTCGATTTCCTGATCGCGCTCTTCCTTGGCGCGATGGCCAAGGCGGACCCGGAAGTCCCCTTCGGGCTCACCCGGCTTGCTGTAGACTTTGTATTTTTCGTTATACCAGAGGTCGATGGATTCATTGGCAAAGAGCCAGTCGACCGCCTGATCGCGCGCGGCGGTGTAGGTGGCGGCTTTGAGGGCGAAGGCGGGGACGGCGGAGAAGCTGACCGGACCGGGCATGGGCTCGCGGCTGAGCGCGGAGGCATCGAGGCGGCTGCGGATGGCATTGGCGGCATCAAGGGTGATCATGTCCTCGCT
>JAYUWQ010000077.1:0-2303 GCA_043753485.1 bacterium | reverse complement strand
TCAGGTCCGCGTAGTATTTATTGCCATTCAATCCATCCCGGATGGAGTGGATGAGGGCGAGGAGCGCGGTGGGGGTGAGGTTGCCCAGATCCAGGCGGATGCTGCCCTGGGCGGGAGTGGCGAGGGGCACGGCTCCGGCCTTCAACTGGGCTGCCCGGCGGGCAGCGGCGGGGGAGCCTGGCAGGACGCCTTTCGCATTGGCTCCGGCGGCGGGGAGCCGCCCAGCCTTGCGGTGGGGAGGGGCGGATTCGGCAGGGGCGGCAGGTTTGGTTTTTGCTTTAGGTTTTGCTTTCATAACAGTAGGGAGGGTGTCCGGCACAATTCGTTAAATGGGTTGCCACTCCGGGCAGGACTTCGGTCCAGCAACGGGATCATTCTAGCTCACGCCCTGGCATTATCAAGATAAATATCATGATTTCTGTAATTTTCGTAATTCAGAACAATCAGGGTCGGGCGAAATCCTGCGGTAATTCCCTGACGGTGAGGGGGATACGATAGAAAATGCCAAATCCAGGAGTTACGCCCGGAAGGCTCCAACTGATCACTTGGACTTCATCATCTGGTCACTTGTGCCCCTCCAACTGGTCAGATGGACCCTGTCATCTGGTTACTTGTGCCCTTCCAACTGATCAGTTGGGCCCTGTCATCTGGTCACTTGCAGCCTTCCAACTGGTCACTTGGACTCCTCATCTGGTCACTTGTGCCCCTCCCACTGGTCAGTTGGGCCCTGTCATCTGGTCACCTGCACGCCTCCAACTGATCAGTTGGACCCCTCAACTGGTCACATGCCTCCTTCCAACTGGTCAGTTGGACTCCTACCCTTGGTCAACCAGGCCCCTGCCCTTGATCGGTTCCCGATTTACCCTGTCGATAGGGCGAGCCTTCAGCCCTCCGGTTCATCGAATGCATCGCCCCACGGTTCCCAGTGTGGCCTCGAAATGCCCTTAATGCGTCCACCGCCATTGAAATCAGCGGATTCCCCTGCATCCATCGGGATGATGAAGTCCTGTCTTTTCCTCCTGCTGGCGTTCCTGACTCCGGTCACGACCCACGCCGGGACCAAGTTTCCCGCTGGTGTGTTCCGGATGGCGCAACTGGATCAGGCGATGAGTGAGGCCAGCAAACAGAAGAAACCGCTATTCTTCGTCTATTCCGACGACACCCAAAATCTTTCCCCGGATAATCCGGAGCTTTTGGCAGACACCTTGAAGGCGGGAGCCGATTGGTCGGTGATGGTCTTCGTAGCGCTTCAGGAAGAAATACTCATGCCTCCTACCATATTGAGCAGCATCAGAGGCGGATACCTGCCCATGGTATTCATTGCCACGCCGGAGACTGACAAAGTTTGGAAGATAATCACCCCGCCATCAAATCCAATAGAACCGAAGGACCTGAGGAAACATGTCCGCGCCGGAATCACTGCCTCGAAAGCTGAAATCGCAGCATGGTTCAACGCCAAACCAGCGCATGGCCCCGAACTTCCCGGAGACCGGCAATTACGGTGGCCCAACCTAACCCGCAAATCCTGGGAAGAGGCTGTTTTTAGCAAGGTAGTGAGTGACCGGGTCTATTTCCGGGGTTCGGACAATCCCAACAGCGGAATTCTCCTGACGGATCTGAATCCGGCCACACGCCGTTACCTGCGTTACATCACTGGGGCGGACACCCCACCGAAAGCGGCGGAAACAACTGCACCCGCTTTTAAAACGTGGACAAACACTCAGGGCAAGGTTTTGGAGGCCACTTTTGTTTCCCTGAAAAGCGGCAAAGTAACCCTCCGCAATTCGGCCGGGAAAGAATATGTGTTGGCCATGGAAACCCTTTCCCCGGAAAGTCAGGAACAAGCCCGACGGCTCACAACGGAAGGCGCTCAAAAGAAATAGCGGAAATCCATCCGCAGGCCCAAGTCTCCAAGGGCCCGGATTCTGATCCAGGAAGTTCAAATTGCCACCCAAACTACGAAGCCCACCACCCATCCGCAGCCCATTAAATCGCCCCCCCGCTCCCCGCTGCTGGCCTTTTGGCTGGGCCTCCTGCTCCTCTGCGGCTCCGCCAATCCCCTGCGGGCCGACGTGTCCGGACTGTTCACCTATCAGGTGATCGGTGGCACTCAGGTCACGATCACGGATTACCCCGACAACGCCGCCGGTGCCGTCACCATTCCCGAGAACATCGTCAGCCTGCCCGTCACCACCATCGGCGAAGGCGCGTTCCAATTCTGCACCGGGCTGACCAGCGTCACCCTCCCCGCCAGCGTCACCTCCATCGGCGGCTGGGCGTTCCACGGCTGCATCAGGCTGACC
>JAYUWQ010000076.1:0-2303 GCA_043753485.1 bacterium | reverse complement strand
AAGCCGCTCCTCCGCGGAGGATGTCGCCGGAGGGCGCCGGCCGGGCGGCCAGCAGCACCGCAAGGACGATCCCGGCAGGAGCATGGAGGTTCCGCCGGCGGGGCAGGCGGAACGTGGCAGGGGAATGCGCCGGGGGGATTGGCATCGGATTTTATAACACACGGGCTGAACACCCCTGGTCCTGTTCGGTCAGCGGTTTATTTCGCGAGAGCCTTGGCGAGGGTCACCTCATTGATGGAGACCGGATTCTGCTGGAGCAAAGCGGCGATGTAAGCCTGGCTGTTGGCCTTGGCCCTTTCCTGGCGCATCCGTTCGGTGAGGACGGCACGGACCTGTTCGAGCGGCGGGGTGGAAGGCTCTTTGAGGTCGAGACACTTCAGGATGTGCCAGCCGTCCTTCAGGCGCACCGCGCCGGACAGTTCTCCGGGGGTTAGTTTGACCGCCGCTTCGCGGATTTCCGGCTGGATCTGCGCTTCGATCATCCATCCGATTTCCCCGCCCTGGGCCGCGGAGTTGGCTTCTTCGCTGTGCAGTTTGGCGAGGGCCGCAAAGTCTGCATTTTTGTCAGCCACGGCTTTCTTCACCTCCGCGAGTTTGGCTTCGGCCTTTTCCAGATCAGCCTTGGAGACACCCTCCGGGGCCGCGACATAGATCTGGGCCAGCTTCCACTGGCGGCCGACGGCGAGCGAGGGTTTGGCCAGATCATAGGCAACCTCGAGTTCAGTCTGGCTGGGATAACCAGTGGCGGGTTCGGAGACCGACTGCAGATAACTTTCGGTGATTGCGGTTTCGCGGGCACGCTCAATGGCAGCCTTCACCGGTGCTTTCTCATCCCACTTTTTGGCAATGGCTTCATTCAGCATCAGACGCTGGACGAGCAGCAGCCTGACCACTTGATTCAACAACGCGGGGTCTTTGGCCACGGCTTCCTGCTCCCGCGGATCGAGTTTGGCGAGGGCCGTTTTGACTTCGTCCAATTTCACATCGAGTCCGCCGACGCGGGCGATCACGTTGGAATCAGGGGCCGCAATGGAGCCGGCTGCAGGTTTGTCAGGAGCGGCCTGGAGGAAGGCCGGGAGCGCCAGCAGGGCGAGGAGGGGGAACGTGGGTTTCATGGTTGGGCGGTTTGGTCGAGGAGTTTGTCACCGTATTCCTGCAGTTGGTTCTGCAGCTTGACGCGGGTCAGGCCGGTGAAGGGTTCGCGGGCGGCGATGGCTTCGCCGAGACTGAATTTCCGGTAGCGGTCAAGGATTTCATTGCCGGTGGTGAAGAGGGCGGTGTTGCGGGTGCGGAGGTCAGCCACGCGGCGCTCGAGGGCGGCATTTTTCGTGGCAAAACCGGCACGGGCGGTCTCCTTCTTTTTCGCCAGATCGGAGATCTGGGAGTGGGCGGCTTTCCACTTGTCGAGCGACTTCTGGAATTGGGTCAACTCCTCCTGTTTGGCGGTGAGCTTGCCCTCCAGATTCGCCTGCATCCGGGCAGCGGCTTCCATGGCGTCAGCCTTCTCGCGGCTGAGCGCGGAGAGTTGTTTGGACATCTTTTCCACCTGAGCGGTCAGTTCCGTGTTTTTGGCGTCGGAAGCCGCTTTTTCGGCATTGGCGGTCGCGGCCTCGCTCTGGGCGGTGCGGAGCTGCAGGGTCACGCCTTTGAGGGCTTCCCGGAGTTTTTCCTCCGCGGCGGCCGGGGCCTGGGCGGTGGAAGGAAGGGCGCCGCCGAGCAGCGCGAAGGCTGCCAGGGCGAGGAGAGGGGTGCGGATCAATTGCATGTTAGAATTTAAGTTTGAAGTCCAGCATGAAGACATCGCCACTGAGCGGAGGACCGGCAATCTGGTCGACGCTGTTCCAGAGCACCCCGATCGAGGCATTGCGGGACAGGGCGTAATTTCCTGTGAAAACAAACCCCTTCATATTGGTGCCGCCGCCTCCGAAATCAGAATCCGTGAAGGCATCCATCACGGCATCGGACCCGATCCAGCGGTAGTCCGCCCCGACCGTCCAATCCCCCCGCTTCATCATGGCCAGTTTGCCGAATTTGATGCCAACCGTCCAGGCGGTGTCATCGCCATCAAAGAGCCCGATCCGGCCAGGCGCCGTTGGGTCGGCCGCGGTGCCATCCGCATTGGTCTCCTCCGGTGGCAGAGGCCCACGGTTGTTGACGGCCACCGGCTCGATCTCCTCGCTGTTGAAGGCGGTATTCTTAATATATTCGCCGTGGAGGGCAATCTGGGCCGGCTCCCATCCGCTATACTCCAATTTCCCACTGGCGACGACCGGGGCAAATTTGCTGGCGAGTCCAAAATACTG
>JAYUWQ010000075.1:0-2304 GCA_043753485.1 bacterium | reverse complement strand
CCAGGTGTCGTGGCTGCGGCGGCATCCGGTATTCCCCCTGCTGGCGGCCTGCGCAGGAAGTGCCCTGTTGAGTGTGGTGCTGCTTTTCACGAGGAAGGCCATCACCGGTCAGGGGCGGCTGGGTTTTATCCCGTTCAACTTGGTTTTGGCGTTCATCCCCCTGGCGTTTCTGCTGTTGTTTGAACGATCCCAAAAGCGGGGCCACGCCATCCTCTGCTCGATGCTGTGGCTGCTGTTTTTTCCCAATGCCCCGTACATGCTGACAGATTTGGTGCATTTCGACAAACGCCTCGGACCGGCCTCCTGGCTGGATCTGCTGGCGCTGGTGGCCGCCGCCTGGGCGGCCCTGCTGGGTGGCATGATCACCCTGCGTTTCATGCAGGACCGGGTGCGCCTGCACCGCAGCCCGGTCATGGGCCACGGGTTTGTCCTGACGGTTCTCTTCCTGACCAGCATCGGCATCTACATCGGGCGGTTTCTGCGCTTTCATAGTTGGCACGCCCTGCTGAAGCCGCAGGACCTGATCGAGGAAACCACCGCCCGGTTTCTCGGTTCGATGGCTGATCCCATGGCGTGGCCGTTTACCCTGGCGGTGTTCGGGCTGCTCTGCTGCATCCACTATTCCCTGTCCGCTTTCGCTCATGCCTCGCAGCGCGGTGCCCTGGTCTAACGAATCGCCAGCTCCTGAGGAGCCTTGACCCCGCGGATGAGGAGCCGGGACGCCACTTTCAGCAGCCATCGGCTCCGGAGGGACCGGGTCGACGCCCCGGAAGTCAGGCAGGCGATGTTTTTGTTGAGCGTGCGGTCGACCGCGTGCTGCACCGGATTGGGCCGCTGCAGCCGCATCTGGTGGCCGGCTTCGTAGAGGGAAAAAATCCGGCCATCATAAAAATACCCGATCAACTCATTCCATGCTGCATACCAGCGGCGCATCACCCGGTCATAACTATCCAGCTGGGTGCCTTTTTCCAACGCCGCGTCCAGTTGCGCCGCCGACTCCATCGCCAGAAACAATCCGGACGAGAGCATCGGATCGACAAACCCGAAAGCATCCCCCACTGCGGCCCAGCCGGGTCCGGCGGAACGGTCCGAGACCAATTGATAGTTGGAGTAAGCGGCCACCGGGGAAACGCGCCGCGCAGGCCGGGCGGCCTCTGCCATCAGGGGCTCGGTCTGCAAGGCCTTTTCCAGCCGCTCTTCCGCGGTCGCGCCCAGCGCCCTGGCCCGTTCCTTGTTGATCACAATGCCGACGGAGAGTTTTCCCGGCAACGGAATGCGCCAACTCCAGCCGTGGTCCAGCCGGGTGATCAGCACCTGACCGTCAGGTTCCGGCATCGCAAATCCCTCATAATGCGCAAAATATGCCACGTCGTCGCGCCCGCCCCGCTGCGCCCCGATTTCCAGGAGCCTGGCAAACAGCCGGGACCGCCCGGTCGCATCCACCAGCAGGTCCGGCTGCTGGTTTTGCAGCGGCGGTGCTGCGGCCAGCGAGGTGTCGTCCAGGGCCAACTCCCGGTTGGTGCCCGCCGGTGCTTTCACCACTCCGGCCCGGCAGCCCACAAAGACCGCCCCCAGCTCCATGGCCCTGGATTTCAGCAGTTCGTCAAACTTCATCCGGTCCACATTGTAGGCGTAAGTGGGCAACGGAGCGATGGGTGCGAAATTGAAATGAATCGGCGCGGCCTCGCCGTGGAGAAAGGAAACCCCCGGTTTCCGCTGGCTGATAGCGGCCGTCCGCTCCTCGATCTCCAACCGCCGCAACAAAGGCACCACTGCCGGGATCAGGCTTTCCCCCACCAGCAGTTCTGGCCGCTTGCCGTCATCAAACACCACCGTGCGCACCCCGCGCTGCGCCAGCAGAGCGGCCAACGTACAGGCCGCGGGCCCCGCTCCCACGATCGTGACTGACTGCGGAGGTTTCATACCGGCGGCTTACGTTTCACTGGCTCCGCCAAAAAACAAACCACGCCCACCAGCGCCCAGCCCAGGATCAATCCCAACCCTGCCAGCGACAAGCCAATGGCCTGGGCCGGCGGAACGCCATGCCAACTTCCCAGCACCGTTTCAAAAGCCTTCTCCCGGACTCCGAGTCCGGCAATGGACACCGGCACCGCCGCCGCCACATCCGCCACCGCCGCGGCCCCCATGAATTTCACTGCCGGCACCACCACCCCGAGGGCCCGGGCCGCACAATAAAACACCGCATACTGCAGGAGCAGCAGCGGGATGGATAACAAAGCGGCCTGGGCAAATCCCTTCCGCGTCCGGGCATCCAACAGAAACCGGCGCAAGCGGTGATGCCAT
>JAYUWQ010000074.1:0-5692 GCA_043753485.1 bacterium | reverse complement strand
GCGAGCGCTTGGTCCAGGCGGCCATGGCCCAGGCCGATGAGGCGGTGAAGGACCAGGATTTTTCCGGAGCGGTGCCCCATGCCAAACACCGTCAGTGGGCTTGGGCGGCAGCGGGTTCTGCCGCGTTGATCGTGGCGGGATTTGTGGGGATCAATGAGGCGGCGCGCAATGCCCTGACCCGGTGGCTGATGCCGTGGAAAAACACCGAACGCTTCACCTTCGCCCGCACGGAGCCCTTGCCCAATCCGCTGGTCATCCCTCTGGCGGAGCCCTTCACCCTGCCGGTGCAGCTGGCCGGGGACACCCGGTGGAAGCCGGAAACCGCGCTCGGCCGGATCACCGGACAGCCGGAGGTCAATGTGCCGCGGGCAGATTCCTCTTATCTATTATCCTTTGCTCCCCAGAAACAGGACACGGACCTGCTGATCAAAGTCGGAGACGTGAGGCAAACCATCCGTCTTGAACCACGGCCCCGGCCGGAGCTGACCGTGCTCAAGGTCCGGCTTAAACTTCCGGAGTATCTGCAATATAAAACCGAACCGGTCACCGAGGTGCGCGGTGGAGCCGTCACCCTGCTCAAAGGCGCGCAGGCCACTTTCGAGGCTACCGCCAGCCGGGAACTGGTCCAGGCCCAAATCGACGGAAAGCCCGCCACCATGCAGCACGGCAGTCTGGTCAGTGAATCCCAGCCCGTCGATGCCGCCCGCGAGGTGACATTCACCTGGAAGGACTCGCTGGGCCTGACCGCCCGGGTTCCGCTGGTGCTGCAGGTGCTGCCAGCCCAGGATGAAGTCCCCCGGATCACGGCGCGGCGCGAATCCCAGGAGCAGGTGGTGCTGGAATCCGAAGTGGTGGTTTTTGAGGTCAGTGCCAGCGATGATTTCGGCCTGCGTCAGCTGGGCATCGAATGGAAAAGTGTGCCGGACGGCAACCAGCCCGCTGCCGCGAAAGTCCAAGGGCGCAAAACCATTGCCGCCGGGGCTCCGGAAACCAAACAGATGGAATCTCGGGCCACTTTCTGCGCCACCCGCGAAGGCATTGCGCCGCAGACCCTCGAGATCCGGGCGTTGGCGGAGGATTACCTGGAGGGCCGCGACGCCAGCCGCAGCGCTTCCTTTGTGCTGCATGTGCTGAGCCAGACCGACCACGCCCTGTGGGTCACCCAGCAGATGGGCAAATGGCTGGAGGCCGCCCGCGAGACCTATGAGCGCGAGCAGCAGCTGCATCAGACCAACAAGGAATTGCGCAATCTTTCCGCCGCTGACTTGGACCGTCCGGAAAACCGCCGGCGGGTGGCTCAGCAATCCAGCGCGGAAAACGCCAATGCGGCCCGGCTGACCTCTTTGAACGAATCCGGAAGGCACCTCGTGGAACAGGCCACGAAGAATTCCGAGTTCGATGCGCCCCGCCTGGAATCGTGGGCTACCATGCTGAAGTCGCTCCAGGACATTGCCGCCAACCGGATGCCGGATGTGGCCGGTCTGCTGAAGCAGTCCGCCGACGCCAAGGCCAACGGAAAACTGGCGCAGGCCGGAAACGGTCAGGCCGGCAAACCCACGGATGGCGCTCCGCCCGCAGGAGAGGCAAAACCAGGTCAGGCCGCCACCCCTGGAGAAAATCCTGACGGAAAACCAGGCGATGCGAAGAGTGGCCCTTCCGCTCCCACGATCGCGCAGGGAGCCCCGCCTCCCGCCGCGGCCGGCCCGGCGGCCCCGGTGGATCCTGACGCCAAACCGAAAGACCCCGCGCCTTCGATCAAGCTGACGGAAAGCACCATGAACCAGCCGGAAGCCACCCCGCCTGCGCTCGGGGCCCCGAAACCACCCGGGGCCGGCAAACTTTCGCTGCCGGTGAATTCCCTCGCCGCCGCGCCCGGCCAAAAACCCGCCGATCCCCCGCCCGCGGAATCTTCCGCCCAGCAGCCGCTGGAAGCCGGGGTCAATGGACAGAAGGAATTGTTGGCGGAGTTCGCCCGGGTCTCCGATCAACTCACGGAAATTCTCGCCAGCCTGGAAGCCAGCACCTTCGTGAAACGCTTCAAGGCCGCGTCGCGGGAGCAGACCACCCTCGCCTCCGGGATCAGTCAGAAAACGCTCGATGCCTTCGGAATTGTCCGGGAAACTGTCAACCCGGTGGCTGCGGTGCCGGAAGGTGGAGGGAAAACTGGTGCTGACGCAGCGCCCAAAGAGGAAATTGTGAAGGGGGCCGGTGAGGAGCCGCCCACCGGCAAGGAAAAGGAACCTGCCAAGGAACCAGAAGCGGTCTTTGTCACCGCCTTCGCGCCGGAAGCCTTCCGCAAAGCCAAGGAACAGAGCAGTCAGGTGCAGGTGATTCAAAGTGATCTTGAGGCTTATTTCCAACGCAAACCAGACCAGCATTTCAAAAAAATCCTCGGTGAAATGAAACAGACCAAAGTGGTGCAGGAGCTTGGCCGCGTCGGCGAACGGGCCGCCACAAACCTGAGTGGCACCGCCCTGCATGGGGCAGAGTTCTGGGCCGATACCATGGACCGCTGGGCGGAGGAAATGGTGGCGGCCGGCAAGTGCTCCAACTGCTCCTCCTGCAGTGCCGACAGTCTGCCGCCGGAGATCGTCCTGAAAGTCATGCAGGCCCTGCGCGATGAAATGAAATTGCGCGACGAAACCCGCGAGTTGGAAAATGCCGCGCAAGCCGTGGAGCGCACCGAATATGTTTCGCGCACCGGGAAGCTGGCGGCTGAGCAGGAACGCATTGCCACTCACACCGAGGGGGCGATGGAAGACATTGCCGCCTTGCCGGAAGGGGAACAGAAATTCGCCAAGGAAATGAAGCTGCTGACCGCAGTGGTGCAGGTCATGGGCGAGACCGTGGGCATTCTCAAAGCGCCGGAGACCGGCGCCCGCGCCATCGCCGCGGAAACCGAAGCGATCGAGTTGCTGCTCCAGACCAAACGGCAGAATCCAAATGGCGGCGGCGGAGGTGGGGGAAGCCCCGGAGGCGGCAAAGGCGGAGTTGGTGTAGGCTCTGCGGCCCTCGCCGATCTGGGGCCGGGTTCTGATGCCAACAGTGTGGTCAGCGCCCGTCCCGTCGGGCAGGCCACCGGCCGCGCGGGGCGTGAATTCCCTGAGGAATTCAAGAGCGGGCTGGACGCTTATTTCAGCAACCTGGAAGGAACCCGCGGCACCCCATGAGGAAATCCAGGATCTGGCTAGGGTGCAGCGCCCTGTTGCTCTCCATGCCCGCAGGGCAGGGGGATGAAGCGGTCGATTTGCTGGAAGGCAAAGCGGTGGAATTGAAGGTGGAGGTGCCCGCTTTTCCGGCGGCGCAGGCGGCTGCCGAAAAAGAGAAAGAGGAAAAGGTGGCGGAGAAGCTCGGGGCGAATCTCCTGCCGGAAGCGGTCCGGAAGGACTTTGCGGAATTCACCTCCAAGGTGGCCGCACAGCGCCGCCTCCAACTCCAGCCGGACATGGAAAAAACCGTGCAGGATTTGCAGGAAAAAGCCAAACTGGACGAAGCCGGCTCCACCAGGCTCAAGGCGCTCGCCGCGGCGGCGGTCGATGAATCGATGAAGGCCTGGGAAGAACAGTTCGGGCTGCGCTACGCTCCCTATCTGGTGCAGTCCGGCGATCCCGGAGCCGTCCTCAAGGGCTGGAAGCCCGAACAATTTGTCGGCAACTCGGCCGGCATGGTGGCGATTGCCCCGACGCATACCGTCGTCTGGAAGGAAGGGCTGAAAGCGATCCTGACCCCGGAGTATCATGCCGCGATGGAGGGGGAGGCGGCGGAGCAGCGGAAACGGGTGCTGGCGGAAATGGAGGGGTATCTGGCGGACGCTGAGTTCAAGGCCGGGGAGTTGTTTTCCAGCATCATGGACGACGAAATGGAACAGATCCTGCAACACCGTGAACTGGATGAGACCCGTCAGAAGGCCCTGCGCGGCGCGGCGGAGGAGGCCCGGAAGGCCACCTTGCAGGACTGGAGGAAACGGGCCGAAAACCGCCTCGTGGAAATGGATGAAAAATCGCTCAAGCTATTCTCCAAGAACCGGGGGGAGCAGGCCGTGGACCCGGCGGAGCCGAGGAACCGGCCGCAGGAACAGGCGATCTGGAAAACGGCCCGCGAGACGATCCTGACGGCACCGGAGCAGCAGGCCATCCGGGAAGGGCTGCAGGGCGTGAAGGACCGCCGGGCCGGGGCCTTGGCGATGACAATTATTTCCCAGATTGATACCATGATCGGGCTGAGCGGCAGCCAGCGGGAAAAACTGCTGGAACTGGGCCGCCCGCTGATGCGGTCGCTTCCCAAGCAATTTTTCGAATCCCCCCCGGTGGAAAGCTATAGCTCGTTGGATGCCGGGCAGATCCTGACGAAAATCCGTGAGATCCCGGAGTCCGCGCTCGCGGCCCTGCTGGATCCTGCCCAGTTGCGGAGGTGGCAGGCAATGACTCCGGCCGACCTGCCGGAAAACAACCGCTACAGTGTCAGGAATACCGTCGCCGTTCCCGGAAAACCTGCGGAAGCGATGGACGAAAACGAGGCCGGACGGCTGATCGCCCTGACCGTGTCCTCGGAAGTGGGCCGCATCCAGCAGCGGGCGTTCAGCCGGATGGAGGCCCGGGTGGATGATATTGCCCGGGTGGTGTCGCTGTCGCCGGAGACGGTGGCCCTGCTGCGCACCGCCGGCAAAGGCGCCGCCATGCAAACCACCAAGGATCCGGTCAATAATCTGGATCAATATGTCGTCCAGCAGATGAAGGGGGTAAAACCGGGGGACATTCCCGCCCGGTTGAAGGCGCTGTCGATGCCCCGTTTCCAGGAAGCCCGCAAACAGGTGGAACCGCGGATCTGGACCGCCGCGCTCCAGCGGCTCCTCACCGCTCCGCAGTTGGAACTGTGGAAGCAGGAAGGCAAAGCCCGGGAGGACTGGCAGCAGCGGGCCACCAGTGCCCTTGTGGTGACGGAGGTCGAAAAATACCTGGTGTTGCTTCCGGAGAAACGCGAATTGCTGCTGCAGAAGGTGGATGCGGTGATCAACACTTACGAGACCGAAATCTCCAACTTCTTTTCGCCGGGCTGGCAGTTCCAGTCCTACTACAACACCATCCCGCTGGCGCTGCTGGCGGAAAAGGAAATGGCGGAGGTCTTCAATCCGAAACAACTGGAAACGGTGCGCACCCGCAGCCTCGGCCGGGTCAGCCAATACGCGGACATGATCCGTCAGCAGCATGGGCAGCGGCCCGATCAATAACTCCGATTTTTCATCCATGATCAGAACCCTTTTTATACTGGCGCTGCTGCTGCCGGCGTGGCTGCCACCGCAGGCGGCCGCTCAGGATCCGGCCCTGCGTTTTGGAGGCCAGATTCCGCCGGAGGTGGACCGCATTTACGAGCGGGGTCTGGAATGGCTCGCCAAAAAGCAGGCGGAGGATGGCGCCTGGCAGGATGGCCAGACCGGCAGCGGGGTGAACGGATTGTGTGTGATGGCTTTTCTGGCCAGCGGCGAGGACCCCAATTTCGGGCGGTGGGCGCGCCCGGTGCGCCTCGCCGTCCGGCATATCATCCTGTCCCAGAATGCGGAGACCGGTTATTTGCCCAACAGCATGTATCACCACGGTTTTGCCACCCTGGCCCTCGCGGAGTGTTATGGGGCGGTGGATGAGACCCTCCTCTGGCAGGGGGCGGAAAAACCGGGCCGCAGCATCGCCCAGGCCCT
>JAYUWQ010000073.1:0-2304 GCA_043753485.1 bacterium | reverse complement strand
TGATGGTGATGTGCGGGTATTTTTATTTCGATGAGCTCCCCGATCACCCGGACTCCGTCCGTACCATGGTCTGGCTGACCGGGCTCGGTTATGCGCTGTGGGTGCTGGGCAGCACCCTGCTGGCCAGAGCGCGGTTTTCCCCGCTCTGGGCTGGCTTTTTCTGCGGCCTGCTCCTGGTGCCAGGGCTCATTGCCCTGCTCACCGTGGTGCCCACCCTGAGCCGCCAGCAAATCTGGCAGGAAGCCAACCCTGGTTTTTCCAACCGTTCCCAAAAGCGGCAATACCGGGATGTAAAATCGCTCTACTGAGGAGGGATTGCCAGCGGCTTGATCCTGCCAGGTGCCGCGCATCTTCCAGACCAGCCCGTGGACGGCACCCGGATCCTCTTCTCCCTTCCACCATCTGCTACCGCTTGTGAGCACTCCCTCTTCCCTCCCGGCCTGGGCGGCCGAAATTGCCTCCCTCTACGAAAGCCATGCGGCCAGCCAGTTTGTGCTTCACGGCAATGTGCATGATTCCCTGATGCTGCCAGGCATCGGTGAACCCCGGCTCGGCAAGCTGGAGGAGTATATGCTTGAGGTCCTGATCCCGCAATTTGAGGTCGTCCTCACTTACGACCTCGGCGGCGGGCTGCGCGTCGTCCGCGGACAGCAGACCTTCGCGGCCTGGCCCAGCGCCCCCACCCAGGGTTCCGCCATGCCCCGTGCCCCGCGCGAGGCCATCGATCTCCTGACGCATTATGCCCGCTACGCTTCGAATGTGCGCCGCGCCAATGGAGCCTCCACCCGTATCGCTTTTTTGCTGCGCGATGCCCATCTTGCCATCCCCTCGTTGCAGGGTGGATTGAATTACGATCTCAACGCCATTGCCCTGCAGGTGAAAACCTGGGCCAACGAGACCCTCCTCATTGAACATCCCTTCGCCACCTTTCTCTTCACAGAAAACCTGAACGATCTGCACCCGCTGATCTCCCGCGACCCCCGATCCGCCAACATCCGCGTGCCCCTGCCGCCACCCGCGCAGCTGGCGGAAACCTTCCGCCGGCTCGCTCCAAAATACCCCACCGCCCTCGCCCCATGGCGGGACCGCTGGGATGTGCCGGCCACCCAATTAGCCGGCGCCACCCTCGTTTCCATCGAAAGCCTGCTCAAGACCAAGGAATTCCGCCGCGAGGCCATCAGTGAAAATGACCTGTCCAAACTCAAGAAGGAACTGGTCGAAAAAGATTGTCAGGACCTGATCGAATTCATCGAGGCGGACCGCACCCTCAACGACCTGCACGGCCAGGAAAACGTCAAGGAATGGCTCCGTCAGGACATCGCCCTGTGGCGGCAGAACGACCTCGCGGCCATGCCCATGGGTTACCTCTTCTGCGGCCCGGTGGGCACTGGCAAGACCTACATGGTGGAGTGTCTCGCCGGGGAAGCCGGGGTGCCGGTAGTCAAGCTCAAGAATTTCCGCGACCGCTGGGTCGGCAGCACCGAAGGCAATCTCGAGAAAATCTTCAGTCTGCTCCAGGCCCTCGGGAAATGTTATGTCTTCATCGATGAAGCCGACCAGGCCCTCGGCAAACGCAGCACTGATGGCGACAGCGGTGTGGGAGGACGGGTCTACTCCATGATGGCCAAGGAAATGAGCAACACCGCCAACCGGGGCCGCATCGTCTGGATTCTCGCCTCCAGCCGCCCGGACCTGATCGAGGTGGATTTGAAACGCCCCGGACGCGTCGACGTGAAGATCCCTATCTTCCCCACCCTGACTCCGGAAGAGGGCTTCTCCCTGCTGCGCGCCCTCTGCAAAAAAAAGCAGGTCCCGCTCGACAAGGAAGCCTTCGAAACCCTGAAACCCTGGCTTCCCCACTGGCTGACTCCCGGCGCGGCGGAATCGCTCGCGGTCAAGATCTACCGTCTGGTCAAAACCAAAAACCTTTCCTCCACCGAGGCCGCTCTCGCCTGCCTGAAGGACTATCAACCCGCGGTCGCCACGGAAATCATGCAGTTCCAAATCGACCTTGCCGTCAGCGAAGCAAGCGACCTCAGCTTTGTCCCCCAGGAGCTGCGTCCGGGCGCGGATCCAGTCTGACCAGCACCCAACCTAGCAGACACCAAGCGGTCCGGTCTATTTCAGCAGGTATTCCTGAAGAAAGAGGATGGTGGCGTGGAATTGGTAGTCCGCGTTGGATTTTTTGGAGAACCCGTGGCCTTCGTCCTTCGCGAGCAGATACCAGACCGGCGGTCCGTTCCGGCGCACGGCTTCCACCATTTGCGAGGCTTCCGTGACGGGAACACGGGGGTCGTTCTGTCC
>JAYUWQ010000072.1:0-5700 GCA_043753485.1 bacterium | reverse complement strand
TCGAGTTCCACCCATTGGTCGAAGCTGGTGATTTCATTCCGGCCGCTGATCTGCCACAGACAGGTCAGCCCCGGTTTCACGCTGAGGCGGCGGCGATGGGCCACATCGGAGATCTTTTCAATCTCGTAAACCGGCAGCGGCCGTGGACCCACCAGGCTCATTTCTCCCCGCAGGATATTGATGAATTGCGGCAACTCATCAATGGAGAGCTTTCGCAGCCACTGGCCAAAAGCAAAGATCCGCGGGTCGCGTTCCACTTTGAAGACCGGACCGCTCATCTGATTGTGCTCTTCCAGATCGGCCCGGCGGGCTTCCGCATCAAGGCCCATGGTCCTGAATTTATACATCTTGAACGGATGGCCAAAACGTCCGCTGCGCATCTGGGTGAAAAAGACTGGCCCTGGCGAACTAAGTTTGATTCCGATAAACGCAATCAACCAGAGTGGAGAACTGACCAGAATCCCGATCACCGCTCCCGCCCAATCGATAATCCCCTTCACCATGAGCTCCCAGGACATCTCCGGCGTGCAGCGGAAGACGAGCATTGGCTTGTTGCCCATGGCATCAAAGGTCGGCCGGGCGATAGAGGTTTGGATAAAATCGGCCCACAACCATGCCTCCACGCCTTCCAATTCACACGCGTTCACCGCTTCCTCGATCCGGTTGAAGTGAACATGCGATGCGGCAAAAATGACCCGCCCCACTGATTTTTCATGAAGGGCCTCCACCAACCGGCTGACCGGCTGCACCGCAATATCGATCCGGCTCACGATGTCCATCTGCTGCACATGGTCCTCCGGCAACGATTTGATCAGCCGTTCGACATCCTCCAACGGGCCCGCAAAGACAACCCGCTCGCGGAATCGGCCCTGCTTGATCTGCCCACGCATCCAGGAGCGCACCAGCGATTCCCGGATCAGCAGCATGGGAATCGCCAGCAGTGGGAACAGGGCCAGCACCGCCCGGCTATCGGTGGACTGTCTGGCAAAAATGGCGGTCACGATCAACAGAATCACCACGATGGCCAGCCCCTGGCACAGTTGCCGCAGCGATTTGGCGACCGATTTCTGCAGGGGATTGACGTAATACCTGAGGCGTTCCAAGATCAGGGGTGTAAAGGGAATCACCAGCACGAATTGCCAGTAGAAGCGCTCGAAGGATGGCAATTCCAACCAACCAAACCATTTGGCCGCCGCTGCGCGCAGCGAATACCCCAGCCAAAAGGCCAGACCGACCACTAAACAATCCAGGAACTGGTTGAGCTTGAGGTTGAATTCCTGCTGACGTCCGATCATAACTTAAAAATTACCCATCCGTGCCTGCAGTCCTCCGGGACCGCCCGCCCACCGAGCGCCATGCATAGTCATACTCTCCCAGAAAAATCAAGCCTTCTCCAAGCCGGACAGGTCGCCGGCAGCGTGGTGGACCCCGCGACCCTCGTCCTCGCGGCCTCCCCGGCCGTCGCCGCGCTCTGCGACCTCGTGGAGTTCCGGGCAGATGCCCTCGCCGGCCAGACCGAAGCAGTAGCCGCCGCCATGCAGGCTTGCCCGGTCCCTGCCCTGCTCACGGTGCGGGCTCCGGATGAAGGAGGCATCGGTCAGCTATCGCATGAGGCGCGCGCGAAAATCTTCACTACCCTGCTCCCCTACGCCAACCTGATCGACATCGAGATTGCCCATCTCGCGGAGTTTGCCCACCTCGTTGCTGCCGCCAGAACCCGCGGCATTCCGGTCATCGCCAGCTTTCACGACTTCCATGGCACCCCGGACCGTGCCGCCCTTGAAGCGCTGATCGAAAAAGCGACAGCCACAGGAGCCGATGCCGTGAAATTTGCCACCACCCTCCGGAATAGTCAGGATCTCGCCACCCTGACCTCGCTGCAGGAATCAGCCACCCGGCCGCTCGCCACCATGGGCATGGGGCCGCAGGGCCGGGTCTCCCGCCTGCTCCTGGGCAGCATGGGTTCCATCCTGAATTATGGTTTTCTGGACCGCCCGACCATAGCCGGTCAATGGCCTGCCCAGCGTCTCCGCGAGCTGATCACCGAACTGCGCCAAGGATAAGGGCCACCAGTTCGGCATACCTGATTTTGCCCAGGGGCGACCGCGGCAAGAATTCCAAGCGGACGATCTGCGTGATCCTCGCAAACGGTGCCGCCTGTCCGGCGTAAACCTTGAGCGCCCCCTCCGCTGACTCCATGGGACCTTCCATGGCCAGCACCAGACCGGCTCCCCGCCGCTCCTCCGGCAAGGCGATCACCGCAAAACAGCCGGCCTCCAGACCCGCAGCCACCAGATCCCGTTCCACCGCTTCCAGATTCACCAATTCCCCCAGCACTTTCACCACCCGGTCGATCCGCCCGGCAAAAGTCAACTCCCTCCCTGACAATATCACCCGGTCCGCCGTCCGCCACCATCCCTCCGCATCCGCCAGCCGGCTGAACTGCCAGCCTTCATCAATCCTGACAAATCTTCCGTCCGCCAGCGCGGCCCCCCGCAGCACCAGCAATCCCGCATCGCCCGGTGCGGCCGGACTGCCGTCCTCCCTCTCCACCCGCGCCTCCCAGAGCGGCAGGATTTCCATCGGTCCCGGGGCAGCAGCAGACAGGGAGGGGAGACGCGCCGTCGCCACCTGCGAGGCCGTCTCACTGGCTCCGTAGCTGGGAAGCACCGGCCAACCAAGCTCCCATGCCGCCTTGATCCAGCGGTCATCCAAAGCCCCACCCCCGACCACGATGGCCCGCAGTCCGGGATGGCCCCGCCCGCCCCGCCTGACCAAATCCACCACCTGCGCCGGCACGAGGGAAATCAAGGTGATCCCTTCACTCCGGCATAGCCTGACAAACCGATCCACCTCCCACTTCCCCTCATCCACCACCACCCGGCTGCCCGCCAGCGAAGCCCGGGAGTGGATCTGGAACCCGCCCACGTGAAAATCCGGCAACACCCGCAGCCAGACATCCTCCGCCCGGGTGGCCAGCCATGCATTCACTGCGGCTGCGGAGGCCTCCAACGATTCCTGGGTATGCACCACCACGGACGGACGGCCGGTGGATCCACTGGTGGCAAATCCCACCTGCCCGGCTGCCAGCTCCGGTCCGCCCTCCGGCAATGGATCCCGCGGATTCTGCAACACCCGGCCGGCTTGTTTCCGGTCCGGCCCCCGGAGACTGACCCACGGCAAAGCCTCCAGCAGATCATCAAAGCCCAGCCCCGATCCCGCCGGCGCGATCCAATCCGGTCCGCGTCCGGCCAACCGGTCCGAAAAAGCATCCGGCTCAAACAAGCGATGCGTCAGTAGTCCCGCCCGCTCCTGGGGTCCGGCAAACCGGGCCGCCTCCCATGCCGCGAAAGCCTGACCCACCGGGTGATCCATATAACTGGTGATCACCACGGGTAGCGCGTGATCCTGCATCCCGTCCACAGCCGGCTTCAAGACCTTCACCCCAAATCCACCGGAAACGGTTCCTGACACCCGGTCCAATGCCAACCGCCATCCGGTCTCCTGCTGCAGCCGCTGCCAGACTTCCGCCTCATACGGCACGGGATCCTCCACAAAATCCACGGCCGACCCCAGCCCCCCGGCCGCCTTCACAAACTCGAGGAAATCCCGTTCTTCCAGCATGCCATTAAAATCCACGCGCACCCGCAGTCCCGCTGCGGCCGCCTGACGGAGTTTCTCCAGCACCTCTGTCCAATTTTTTTCACCCTTCAGCTTCACCGTATCAAATCCCTCTGCCCGCAGCGCCTCAAAATCCGCCTCGCCCGTGACCGTGCAATGACTCCGGGGCACCGCCAGTCCCTCAAAAAGCGAACGCCCTTCCCGGCGCGCCGCCACATCCGCCGCGGCACAAACCCGGGCCCGTTCCAGCAACGGAGTAATCCTTCCCTCACGCAGCGCCTCCCATTGTTCCTCCAAGGTGGCATCACCCAGTTCCGGCCAGGGCTGCACGCAACCGACCCCGCCATCCACCCGGATCAAAAAACCTTCCAGCACCCGCCGCCCGGACCGCGCATTCCCGCCGGCGGCACCCTCCAGCTTCAAGCCGTATCGATGATAATAAATGTCAGGATTTTTCAACATACCGGTTCCGGATCACCTGCAGCTTATTCCTTTGATTGGATCAAGGCCCAGGTCATCCACCCGGTCCAAACCACCAGATGCAAGGCCGACAAGGCGAGGAACTTATTGTAAACCCGGCCCGGCGGCGTCATCTGGACCAGCCACGCCACCAGCAGGCCCACGCCCACCGCTCCACCGGCCGGCCACCCTCCCAGGCCCAATCCAAAGTGACTCCATCCCAGGGCCAGAAGGTAGGGACCGAGACAGCATGCCGCGATCTCCAGCCTGGCAAAGCTCTCCCCGAATCTCACCGCGAGGGTTCTTTTATTTGACTGCTCATCCTCCTCCCGGTCCCGCAGGTTGTTGATCGCAATCAACACCGTGCTCAGCATGCCGGTCTGAGCCCCCAGCAGCAGCGCCTCCGTCCGCCACTCCCCGGTCTGCACAAACACCGTCCCCGCCACTGCCACGAGGCCAAAAAACAGCAGCACAAACAACTCGCCCAGCCCCCGGTAAGCCAAGGGCACCGGTCCGCCGGTATAACCGTAAGTAAAAAAGAGCGAAACCACCCCGATCCCCACCACCGGCCAGCCCCGGGCCACTACCATCGGCAGCGAAATCATTACGGCCAGCACCAGCATCGCCGCCCCTGCCCCCAGCATCACCCGCGGCGGCACCAATCCTGACGCCGTGGCCCTCAAGGGTCCCAGCCGCGCCGCCGTATCCGCCCCTTTCCGTGCATCCACCGCATCATTGAAGTAGTTGGTGGCCACCTGAATTGCGATGGTGCTCAACAAGGTGCACCACGCCAATCCCCACGAGAACCCACCGGCCAGACGCCACGCCAAAGCTGATCCTGCCACCACCGGAGCCACGGCGGCCGGAAGCGTTTTCGGGCGCGAAGCCAATAACAAAGCACGGATCATCGCTCCATCATGCCCGCCTCCCGTCCGGGCACAAGCGCTGGAGCACGGTCCCCGGAAAGCCGGCCCGCCGCCGGCCATCACAGTCCCAGTTCCCGCCGGCGGGCCGCCGGGAGCCCTGCCGTGACCAGTTCAAAGGAATGCTGCACCAGATCCTTCACCAAAGCTGATGGCAGCGAGCCATCCAACACCAGGGTGTTCCAGTGCCGCTTGTTCATGTGAAACCCAGGCGTGATGCATTCATATTCTTCCCTGAGTTCCATCGCCCGGCCGGGTTCACACTTCAGATTCACCCGGGACGGGAATTCCCCCGGCGAGGTCAGCGCAAACACTTTCCCCGCCACCTTGAACACCAGCGTGTCCGGACCAAACGGAGTGGTCTCCTCCACGTGAGGAAGGGAAAGACACAAGTCGCAGACACTGGCAAGATCCATCCGGAATGGTGCCGCCGCCGCGGTCCGGGTCAAGTCCGGGAGTGACCCCGTTTCTTTCCGTCCACCGGTTGACGCCTCCCCCGCCTTTGGTGGATAGCTTCCCCCGCATGGATATCACCAAGGCCCTCATCACCGCCGCCGGCAAAAATCAACGGACCCTGCCCCTCCAGTCCCTCGTGGACCGGGATGGCACCAGCAAGACGGCCCTGGCGATCATCATCGAGGAAATCCTGCGCGCCGGCATCGAGCGCATCGGCATTGTCATCAGTCCCGGCGATGAA
>JAYUWQ010000071.1:0-5702 GCA_043753485.1 bacterium | reverse complement strand
TGGCCTCCGCAGTGGCAAGATGCCCTCCTTTCAGCAGGACGGCACAACCGTGGCGGGCGTGCAGGGCCGCCGCCGCCGGGGCCAGATCCGCAAGGGATTTCAAAGGGTGGCCCAAAAGCACCGCCGCCTCATCCAGATTGGGAGTGATGACCGTGGCCATGGGGAAAAGAATTTCCTGATAGGCCGCAATGGCATCCGGAGTGATCAGCGGATCCCCACTGGTGGCCACCATGACCGGATCAACCACCAGCCGCGGCCGGCGGCTGGCGGGCAGCGTTTGCAGCGTTTCCGCTGTCAGGCGGATGATTTCCGCGTTGTACAACATCCCGGTCTTCACCACCGCCACGGGATAGGCTTCCAGAAGAATCCGGATCTGATCGCGGATAACCTCCGGCGGCACGGGATGAATCAGGCTGACGTGTCCCGGCACTTCACTCACCACACAAGTCACCGCAGTCAGTCCATGGACGCGGTGCGCCGTGAACACCTTGAGGTCGGCCTGAATCCCGGCCCCGGCACAGGAGTCACTGCCGGCGATGGTGAGGACGACAGGGATGGCAGCAGGCGATTTCATGGGGGAACCTGGAGTGAAGTAGGAGCCGGAGCAAGCCGGCCCGGGCTTTTCCCGTGCATGCCTGCCGGTTCCATGCCATGCATGGCCACAGGGACTGCTTTCCAGTCCTCCCCCTGCTTGTGAACCCTGCCCCCAGCGAACTGCCCGGTCTCGAAGTTTCCGTGGACGATGTGATGTACATGCCAAGTCTCGACGCCCCGCCAGAGCGCCCCTTTCCTTTTGTCTATTTCATCACGATCCGCAATCTCTCCAAAATCACGGTCACGATCAAGGCGAGGAAATGGGTAGTGAAACAGCAGAACGGCGAAATCATGGTGGTGGAAGGCGACGGAGTCGTGGGGCAATTTCCCCGCCTCGAACCGGGCGGGGAATTCACCTACAACTCCTGCCATACCATCAGCCAGGACAGTGAAGCCACCGGAGCCTACTTTGCTGAAGGCGACGATCACCGGCAATACTTTGTCAGGATTCCCTCTTTCCTGATGGAACTGCCGCAATGGGCCTGAGTCCATCCGGCCTCACGGCACCCGGAAAACCTTGCCGGTATAAGGGCATTTCACCTTGGTGCCGGTAGGAATATCCGTCACATCGACCTGTTGTTTGGCCTCCCCATAAGGAGAGTAGACATATCCCTTCTTGCCAGGAATGGAGATGCCGTAAGGCAAATCCTCCCGTTTGGCCGGCGTTGGCTGGGGGGCGGGGGGAACCGGTTTCTCCAAAGGACCCGTCGCCGGGCGTTCCGTGGGCGGCGTCAGGTCAACCCGGGTCTGCCGGGGATCGCGCGGCTGGACTGCGGGAGGCGTTGCGTCCGGCCCGGGCTGGTCCGCCGGCGGCACTGGGGCGTCGGCTTGCCAATTGGGCGGCAGCGGCCCGCTCTCCCGCCGGCTCCCCGCGGCCTCCGGGCGAAAACCGAATCCACGCTCCACCTCATCGACCCATGGCGCAAAGCCGGCCGCCATCTCCTCCGGATAAGAGAGGTTGATTCCGGCAACCGCCCCCTGGCCCAGAATGATCTTTTCAAAGAAAGCGGCCCCCTCGCGGGTTACCCCCGTCAACTCAAAGCCGGACTTCCCGCGCCGCTGGAAATCAATCCGGCGCCCCCGCTGATTGAGCGCAGACCGCCACGCGTCTTCCAAGGGATCACCGGGCTGGGGTCCGAAGGCCGAACCCCAAGCTTTGAGCACAAAAGCACCGTCATCGGTGGCAAACCGGCAGCTGCTGCCCCGGCGCGGATCACTCTGGGCCCTCAGGCCGGGCGGCACAGGCACTTCAAAGCCAAAACGCTGATTCAGATAGGTGGTCCACTGGGCGTAAGTGGGACGCAGCTCGGCCCGGTCCTGTCCCCACTGCGCGCTGGACACGGCCGGCTGCCAAACCACTCCCCAAGCGAGGACCACCGCGAGACACCGCCCGGCGGGACGTAAAAACAGCCACTTTTTCATAATACCTCACCGAACAGGCAACCGCCCCCGATGGCCAGCGGAATTCTGCCGCCCGGGCCTGAAGCCAGTCCCGCCTTTTTGGGGTTCAGATGGCGTTGTGGCGGCGCAGGAACGGCACCAGCTCATCCACCCCGAAATCCGCCAGCACCTCGCCATCCCAATCCATGGTCGGGGCCTTGGACTGGCCGGACAAATCCACCATCACCTTCATGGCGGCGGGATTCCCGTTCACGGTGACTTTTTCGTACGGCAAATGGTGGGAATCAAAATACTCCAGCACCTCCTCGCACCACGGGCAGCCGGTCTTGACGTAAAGAATGGGGGTAATCTTTTCCATGATGGCAGCTAAAGGGCAGACCCGGTCCGCCGCAAGATTATTCCCGCCCCGCGGCAAATTGAGCCAAGGCTCCCGGCAACGCCTGCTCCCGGTAGGAAAAAAGCGATTTCAACTGCGCCCTGACCAACGGCAGGGCCACCCGGCTGAAAGGATCCAGCGGCAGGGCCCAGTGTACTGTGTCCCTCACCTCCGTGCCGCCCGGGACTTCCACAAATTCATGCCGGTGCCGCCAAAACCGGAACGGCCCGGATTCCTGCCCATCCACAAAATAACGCCCTGGTTCCACGTGCAGAATCTCGGTCACCCAGGTGAGTTTGATCCCCGGCAGGACCCGCACCCGGTGCGTCAGGATCTGGCCCGGATAAACCGGACCATCGACTTCATCGGACTCGAACTGCGCCTCCGGAGGGGTCAGAACCGGCAGATTGGCGGCATTGGAAAAAAACCGCCATACCACATCCGTCGGCCACGGCACAGTCTGCGAGAAGGAAAAGCGGTGGAGTTGCATCCGCGGAAGAACGCATGGCACGGGATTCAAGCACGCACAAATCCTGTCTTGTCCAAAAATCGCCACTGAAGGCCATCAGTGGCCCGTCGGCGTCCTTTTTATGGTTATTTACCCGGCCTCCGGCGGATCCACAATACCGCGTTTCACGGCTGCGATGAGTTCGTGGAAAACGCGGGTGGCGGGGATGGAATCGTCAGTGACCAGATGCGGAAAATCCCCGGCGAGGATGGGCCAGTCGTAGCGGTCTTCCGGGATGCGGCCATGGCTGCCCTTCACGAGGCTGGCGTCGAGCGGGATGACATCCATTAGATAACGCATGCCGGCCTTTTTCTTGAAGAGCCGTTTGCCGACTTCAAATTTGGGATGCTTGAACGTGGGATCGAGAAACAACTCCACGGGGTCATACCCCGGTTTCCGGTGGATGTCCACGCAGCGGGCAAAGTCGGGGGCCACCGCGTCATCCAGCCAGTAGTAGTAGGTAAACCAACTGTTTTTATCCGCGAGGCAGATCAGATCGCCGCTGCGGTGATGATCCAGGCCGATGGAGGCTTTCCAGACGCCATCAATCACGCTTTCCACCCCGGGCACGGTGGAAAGGACTTCCCTTACTTCCGGCAGGATCGACGGGTCGTTGACGTAGATGTGGGCGATCTGGTGATCGGCCAGGGCAAAGGCTTTGCTGGCTCCGCAGTCCAACAGTTCCAAGCCCAGTTCCTCACGGATGGTGATCCAGCCATGCTCCCGCAGCACCCGGTTCAGGTGGACGGCCTGGTTGACCGGAGTGATCCCATATTCAGACAGCAGGACCACCCGGATGGCGCGGTGTTTATAGAATTGAATGAGGTCGCCCACGATGTGGTCGATGGCTTTCAGATCCTCCACGATGGCGGGATCATCGGGGCCGAGGCGCTGGAGGTTGTAGTCGAGGTGCGGCAGGTAGACCAAACTCAAGTTAGGCCAGTATTTATCCTCGGTCCACTTGGCGGATTCAGCGATCCATTCCGAACAGGGCAAGTCGGCCATAGGTCCCCAGAAGGATGGAAACGGGAATTCACCGAGATCCTCCTTGATGCGGTCGCGCAGGCCTGGGGGGCTGGTGTAGATATCAAAAATCTTGCGGCCATCCGCCGGATAGCTGGGGCGCGGGGTGATGGAATAATCCGCCGTGGAATACATGTTATACCACCAGAACAGCTTGGCCACGGTGTAACCCGGGTATTCGCGTTTCAGGACGTCCCAGAACTTCTCGCCTTTGACCAGGTGGTTGCTCTGTTTCCACATCTGCACCTCGGCCTGCTCCCGGTTATACCAGCCGTTGGCCACGATCCCGTGGTCGGACACACGGCGTCCGGTCAGGTAGGTGGTCTGCATGGTGGTGGTCACCGCGGGCAGCACTGGCCGGATTGGCGCAATCTGCTTGTGCTTGAGCCAGGCCAGAATATTGGGCGTGGTTTCCGCACTGATGTGGCGGGCGGTGAGGCCGACGACGTTGAGGATGGCTGCGCGGCTCATGTTGGGTCAGGTCAAGGCGGGCACGGCAGTGCGGCCACGCAGCCATTCAAGGGCCTGCTGCACCAGGGCATCGTCCATTTCATGCACCTCACGGGCTTCGCCGGGGGCCGTCACGAGGGTAATGCAAAGTTCGCCGCCGAGGTGTTCACGAAATTCCTCGAGGCCGCGCAGAACCACCAATTGGCCGGCGGAATTGGCCGTCAGCAGCTCCTCAGCCCAGAGGATGAATCCCACCCGCTCCATCAGGGCCAGGATGCGGTCGCGGTCCCCGGCGGTGAGCAATCCGGCGAGGCAGGCATACTGCAGATCAGCCGCCATGCCGATAGCGACGGCCCGGCCATGGCTGACACGGAAACCGGACAATTGCTCCAGCTTGTGCGCAATCCAGTGCCCGAAGTCGAGGGGCCGGGCAGAGCCGAATTCAAAGGGATCGCCCCCGGTGCAGATGTGCTGGACGTGGAGTTCGGCACTGCGTTGGATGACGCGGTGCAGGATGGCCGGCTCAAGGCGCGCGAGGGCGGCGGCTTCAGTTTCCATTTCGCGGAAAAACGCGGCATCGCGGATCAGGGCAACCTTGATGGCTTCGATCACCCCATCACGGCGGTCCCCGACCGGCAGGCTTTCCAGAAAGCGGAAGTCGTTGATGACCGCGAAGGGCACCGCAAAGGTGCCGACCCAGTTTTTCTTGCCAAAGTGGTTCACCCCATTTTTCACCCCCACGCCGCCATCGGCCTGACTTAAAGTCGTAGTGGGCATGCGGACCAGACGGATGCCCCGGTGCGCGGTGGCCGCGGCAAATCCCACGAGGTCCAGCACCGCACCGCCACCGATGGCGATCACGTAGCTGTGGCGGTCAATGCCCGCATCGTTGATCGCAGCCCAGAGTTCCTCAACCAGCCGCCAGTCGTTTTTGCAGGGTTCGCCTCCGGGAATGATCCGCAGACCCGCCTGAACCAACAGGCCGTCCTGCGCGGCAAACCAGGCGCGGATCGCGGCTTCGAGGCCCGGTTGGCCGGCGGCGACGGCTTTTTCCAGAACAATCAGGACGCGGCGGACCCGGTTCGCCTCGGCTTCGGCGGGGCACAGGACATCGCGCAGCAGCGTCTGGGCAGGATCAAAGACGCCCTCCGTGAAGAAAACACGGTGCGGGAGGGAAAGGGAAACGCGACGCTCAATCATGAACCGATGACAACGGCGGGGGAACCGTCTGCCTTACGTTGCGGCGTATTTTCGCTGGAGCAACCGGCACAGCGGCCAAAGCAAAAGACAAATCAGCGCCATCCCGTGCGCCCCGCCCGTGCCCATGACCACACAGGCAAGGCACGCCTG
>JAYUWQ010000070.1:0-2308 GCA_043753485.1 bacterium | reverse complement strand
TCCCCAAATCCTGCCCTGAACCCTATCAGGTCGCCACCATTTCAGTGCTCGCGGAGGGATGCCGCGCTGAGATCGAAATCAACAACGGGCTGCACAAGGAGCGCATTGAAAATACCTCCGCCGAGCACGTCATTATCGGCGGCCTGCGGAAGGGGGCCAACAAAGTCACCGTCCGCCCTACCCTCCGGCCCATGGGCCACCCCGGCCCGCCGCGGCTGGAAATCGTGGTGATGGCCCGCACCGGCAATCCGGAGCGCCCCACCGCACGGCTTCTCTCCTGGAAAATTCCCGACGAAACCTGGAAGGAATCGTATGATCTGGGAGTCTGGCTGAAGAGCGCCGCTTCTCTGGGCGGCCCTTAGTTTCCCTCTCCCGACTTCAATCGTAACTCCATTAGCTCCATGAACACCACCGCCCCCTCCCGTCCTGCCCGCCGCATGGTTTTCAATCTCGCCGCCCTCACTCTGGGGACTGCCCTCCTCTTCAACTACACCGTTATGGCCTCCGACTCCGACCCCGCCAAGACCGCTCCCTTCAAGGAAACGATCGAAAAACTCACCCCGATACAAAAGCAGGTCACCCAAAAAAGCGGCACCGAACGCCCCTTTACCAGCGAGTTCCACGACAGCAAAAAGGAAGGAATCTACGTCGACATCGTCTCCGGCAAAGCACTCTTCTCCTCCCTCGATAAATTCGACAGCGGCTGCGGCTGGCCGAGTTTCACCAAACCGCTGGTCGGCTCCGAAGTCGTCGAGAAAAAGGACCTCACCCTCGGCATGGTCCGAACCGAAGTGCGCAGCTCCACCGCCGATTCCCACCTCGGCCACGTCTTTGACGACGGTCCCCGCGACAAAGGCGGCCTGCGCTACTGCATCAATGGGGCGTCCCTGAAATTCATTCCCAAAGAAGACTTGGAAAAAGCCGGCTACGGACAATACGTCAAGCTTTTTGCCCCGGTGAACGCCCCGGCCACCAAACCCGCCCCTGGGGCCAAAAACGAAGCCAGCAAGGAACCGGCCAAACCCGCTGCCAAGTAATTCCCCTCGCCGGGCTTGACAGCACCCTGCACCGCCCCCACTTTCGCTTGTGAAACTTTTCACAAAGTCCCGCGCCTCAGCGGCCCTCAAGTTCCCCTTCCAACTCATCGAACGTGAGTTGACGGAAGTGGAAGCCAGCATCAAAGCCGAAGCCTATGCCTTTGATCCGGCGGTGGAGGGGTATGTGTCCTACATTCTCGGCACCAGCGGCAAACGCATCCGCCCCGCCCTCTCCCTCCTCGTCGGCGGTGCTTGCGGCACCCCGACGGCTGACCATCAGAAACTGGGGATTGTCCTGGAATTGATCCACCTCGCCACCCTTGTCCACGACGACATCATGGACGGCGCCGCCCTCCGCCGCGCCCAGCCCACCGCAGCCGCCAAGTGGGGAAACGCCCTCAGTGTGCTGCTCGGCGATTGCCTTTTTGCCCATGCCCTTGAGCTGGCCGCCAGCTTTGACAGCACCCACATCAGCCGCAAGATCGCCCGCTCTTCCAACGAAGTCTGCACCGGCGAAATCCTGCAGACCCAGCGCCGCTTCGACCTCGCCCTGACGATTCCGGAATACTTCCGGATCATCAGCATGAAAACCGCCGCCCTGTTCTCCTCGGCCGCGGAACTCTCCGCCTGGCTCAGTGGCGCCAGTCCGGAAGTGCAGGAAAACATGCGGAAATACGGCGACCTCCTCGGGACCGCCTATCAGATTTACGACGACTGCCTCGACCTCACCGGCGACGAGGCCGTGGCCGGCAAAACCCTCGGCACCGACCTCATCAAAGGCAAGCTCACCCTCCCGGTGCTCTACCTGCTTGAGGAAAGCAGCGAAGACCAGCGCAGCCGCCTTCATACCCTGATCCTCCGGCAGGAACCCATCGACCTTAACATTATCGCCGGCATCGCTGGTTATGCCGGGTGCATCCAGCGCGCCGTCCGCACGGCCAAGGACATGCTCGACGAAGCCCGGGAAGCGGTCGCCATCCTCCCGGAAAACGACTACACCACGGCGCTCAACGGCATCACCGACTACCTCGACACCCTGCTGGACGGCTGCAAGGCCTGACCCTCCCAGGCGTGGTTGCGGGCATCCCCGGAGGGAGGGCCAGGCGCTGCCCTGACAGGCCTGTGATCCGCCCCGCAAACGGGAGGCCGCAGGAGACGCTTTCCCAAAAAGCGTCAGGATTCCTTACACTCCGGCCCCACCGCCCTGGCGGTTTAAATTTATAACAGACCTCCCGCCGGCGCCCGATCATGTTGATAGCAAGGGACTTGAA
>JAYUWQ010000069.1:0-2310 GCA_043753485.1 bacterium | reverse complement strand
TGCGGAGGGCGATGCAGGAGTCGTGATTGCCATCGAAGCCAAAATAGCCCACCGCCCCGGCATAGGCACAGCGTTTGCTCTTTTCCACCTCGGCAATGACCTGCATGGCCCGCACCTTGGGCGACCCGCTGACTGTGCCGGCCGGGAAGGTGGCGCGCATCACGTCATAGCTGCTGCGGCCTCCGGCGAGACGGCCGGTGACATTGCTGACAATGTGCATGACGTGGCTGTAGCGCTCAATCACCATCTGGTCGGTGACTTTGACGCTGCCGAATTCAGAGACGCGGCCCACGTCGTTTCTGGCCAAATCCATCAGCATGATGTGCTCGGCCCGCTCTTTTTCGTCAGCCAGCAATTCTGCGGCGAGAGCGTCGTCCTCGGCAGGGGTAGCCCCGCGGGGGCGGGTGCCGGCGATGGGACGGATGTCCACCTTGCCATCCATGCACCGCACATGGACTTCGGGACTGCTGCCCACGAGGGAGAAGTCACCGAATTCCAGGCAGAACATGTAGGGTGAGGGATTCACATGCCGCAGCGCCCGGTAAAGCTCGACCGGACGGCCGATGTAAGGCACGGAAAACCGCTGGCTGGGGACCACCTGGAAGATATCCCCCGCCTTGATATACTCCTGGGCGGCGGTGACCATGCCGAGGTATTCCTCGCGCGTGGTATTGCTGAGCGGCGCAGTGGTAACAGCTACCGGAGCCGCGGCCATCGGCTTGACGTGGAGCGGCTGGGAGAGTTTTTCGATCATCTCCGCGATGCGTTGCCTGGCCCATGCATAAGCGGCCGCAGGGTCAGCGTGATCATCAAGGCAGACATTCGCCACCACCTGCAGCAGGCGGTAACGGTGATCGAAAATCACGAGGGTGTCCGCGATCATGAAAATCATATCCGGAATCCCGAGTTCATCGGCGGCGGGCGGTGGGGAAACCATGGGTTCAAACCACCGCACCATATCATAGCCCAGATAACCCACCGCCCCACCGGAGAAGAGGGGCAGGCCTTTGACGGCGACCGGACGGTAGGCGGCCATAAAGTCCTCGACTTCCTGCAGCGGATCGGTCTTGGTATCATACGAGCGCACCCGGCCATCGGGGGTGCGCACTTCCATGACAGGCCCCCGGGCGGTCAGGATGGCACGGGGATTGGCTCCCATGAAGGAGTAACGGCCCGAAAAACCGGAGGATTCGGCCGACTCCAGCAGAAAGCGCGGGGTGCTGTCGCCGATTTTCTCGAAGGCCGAGAGCGGCGTTTCGTAGTCCGCGGTCAGCTCCGCATGCACGGGAATGAGATTGCCCTGGGCGGCAAGCGTCAGGAATTCATCGTATGATGGGAGCAGCGGAACGGACATGGGAAAGGACGGGCATCATCCCGTGGCCGGCCCGGCTTGCAATCGGAAAGCCCCTGTCAGACATCCCGGACGAGCAGGCTGCTGGTGCCTCTTTTGCCCTTTTTGACCGGCTCGGGTTCCTCATCGCGGGTGAAAAGCGAGCGGACGTCGTCGAGGGCGAGATTGCTGGCGAAGCTTTCCTCGCCAAGCACCCCCGTCACAAGGGCCTGCTTTTGATATTGCAGACGGCGGATTTTTTCCTCCACGGTGTTGGCGGAGAGGAGGCGGTAGGCGATGACCGGATTGGTCTGGCCGATCCGGTGCGTCCGGTCAATGGCCTGACTTTCCACGGCAGGATTCCACCATGGATCATACATGATGACATAACTGGCGGCGGTCAGGTTCAAGCCGCTGCCGCCCGCCTTGAGGCTGAGGAGGAAGACCAGCGGCTCCTTGCTGGTCTGGAATTCCTGGACCACGGACTGCCGGTCCTTGGTCTGGCCGGTCAGCATGACATACGGTCGGTCCTCGGCATTCAGGCGGGCCTTGATGATATCGAGCATGGAGGTGAACTGCGAGAAGACCAGCACCTTGTGGCCGGCTTCCTTCAACTGATCCAGCAGGTAGAACAGCGCCGTCAGCTTGGCGCTGGGGGTCTCCAGATACTTGTCATCGATCAGACCGGGATGACAACAGATCTGCCGCAGCCGCATCAGGCCCTGGAGAATCACAAAACTGTTTTTCCGGAGCGCCGCGTCGTTGTCCAATCCCAGCAGGATGCGCTGCATGCGCTGCATCTCCGCGTTGTAGAGTTCCTCCTGCACCTCCTCAAGGGTGGAATACATGTCCTCCTCCGTCCGGCTGGGCAGATCGAGGGCGACCTGTCCCTTGGTCCGCCGCAGCAGGAAGGGACGCAATCTGGCCCCCAGCCTGATCTGCGCTCCGGTGTCCTTGCGGCGGTCGAAGCGGTCCTTGAA
>JAYUWQ010000068.1:0-2312 GCA_043753485.1 bacterium | reverse complement strand
TGTGAAGTCGTTCGCCGCTCATGTTGAATGTCCCTGATCAGACCGGAGAGTCCCCGCGGTTTCATTTAATTACCATAAACGCCACCGGCTCCAGCCAGGGACGCACTATGTTTCGTCGCGGCGGGCCGTCAAGATTCCATCGTTGCAATCGGCGCCCGGGGTTTGTATTCTAAAGGTCTTGGCTGGTTTCCCCCTGGGGAGAAACTGGCTTTGTGCGGATCGCCTGCGGGCGGGCGCATTTCAAAAGCATGTGGGACTTTTTCAAACGGCAGAAACTCCAGCGTAAAGGCTTCTCCTGCGGACGGAAACGGCGGGAGCAAAACCGCAGTGAATGGGCGCAGGCGCTGGCTGCCAGTCCCTACGTGCGGGGACTCATCCTCGCCGGCTTCCTCTGTGCCCTCGGAGGCATGGTGCGGTACTTGGACCACCAGAGCGTTTTTCAAACCCTCGGTCCGGTCAGCGCTTCCGCCAGTTTGGGCGCGATTATCCTGCTGGCCATGGTCCACCTCCGCATGCACCTGCCCGCTTCCTACGGGTGCAACGGCCGCTTTCTGCTCGTATTCCTTGTCCTCCTGCTGCATCTGGGCCTCCTGCACGCGGTAGGTTTTGTGGTGCGCCTGAACCATTTTCCTGACGATTACCTGCTATTTCTCGCGCCCTTTGCCCTCGCCCCGCTGCTCCTGACCCTCCTGCTGGGCCCCCCACATGGTTTGTTCGCGGCAATCTATGCGTCCCTGCTGGGGATGCTGCTGACCGATTACTCCATCGCACTGCATTTCACCCTCATCAGTCTCGCCAGCGGCCTCGCCACCGTGCGTGCCGCACGGCATCTGAGAAAGCGCGGGGCCCTGGTCCGGGCCGGATTTTATGCCGGCCTAACCGCCGCCGTGGCCTGCGCCCTCCTCGGACACATGGAGCCCGTGTGGCTGCACCCCACTTCGCCCGGAGTTTGGAAAACGCTCGCTTCCCAGGCGCCCGTCATGATTCTCACCGGCATCCTCACCGCCACCATTGCCGGCAGTTTGCTCCCTCTCCTTGAAGCCATTTTCCGCATCACCACTACGGTCTCATGGCTGGAACTGGGGGATCTCAATCACCCCCTGCTCCGCCGCATGACACTCGAGGCGCCCGGCACCTATCATCATAGCCTGATGGTCGCCAACCTCGCCGAGTCCGCCGCCGCCGCCATCGGCGCCAATGCCACGATCTGCCGGGTCTGCTCTCTCTATCACGATATCGGGAAACTGAACAAACCGGAATATTACATCGAGAACACCAACGGTGAGGAAAATCCCCACGACGACCTCACCCCCAGCATGAGCGCTCTCGTCGTGATCGCCCACGTCAAGGACGGCGTGGATCTTGCCCTGAAGCACAAGCTCAACCGCGAGATCATCGACGTCATCCAACAGCATCACGGCAATTCCCTGATCTACTTCTTCTACCGCCGCGCCCTCGATCAGCAGGAGGAAATCAAAAAACTCGTCGCCGAAGGCAAAGCCTCTCCGGAAGAAGTCCCCGAAGTCCCCGAATCCAGCTACCGTTACGCCGGACCCAAACCGGACTTCAACGAAAGCGCCATCATCAGCCTTGCCGATGCCGTTGAGTCAGCGAGCCGCTCCCTCAGCAAGCCCACTCCTGCCAAAATTGAAGCCCTCGTTGAAGACATCATCCGCAGCCGGGTGCGCGATGGCCAGCTGGACGACTGCGACCTCACCATGAGTGATCTCAAAGCCATCCGCGACAGCTTCACCAAAACCCTGCGCACCGCCCTCCACCGTCGCATTCCCTATCCTGACGAAAAGGACGGGAAGGACTCCAGGCCAAAGGACGAAACCAAGTCCACCCGCCGCGAAGCCTCGGAGCGTGACCGCCCCCGTGCCGTTACCCGGCCCATCACCACGGTACCAAAGCAGGGCAATGCCTGAGCACCGCCTCTCTTTCCGATGACATTTCCGTATCCGGTTTGGCCACGGAAGTCCGCTTGGTTTTATCGGCCAATCCCGCATGCATGCTGTTCCAGACAACCTTTTCCACTGTTACATGTCCCCCGCCGACCTTTCTGAACTCCTTGCTTCAGGCCAACCGCTCGATGAATCCGGTGTCCAAGCCATGGCCGCCCTATTGCTTGATCCGGCTGCCGATGCCGTCATCAAGGCCAACCTCCTCCGAGCGCTCAACACCAAGGGCGAAAGCGCTGAAGAAATCGCCGCCTTTGTCCGCGCCTTCCTTGCCCACGCCATCCGGCCTCCCTTGGACCTTGCCACCCTGGACCGCCCCGCCATGGACGTCTGCGGCACCGGCGGCGACAA
>JAYUWQ010000067.1:0-5714 GCA_043753485.1 bacterium | reverse complement strand
AGTGTGTGGATATCCGGACGGGCAAGGAATTGTGGAGCAAGGAAGGATTCGGGCCCGGAAATGTTATTTTATCGAATGATAAATTGTTGGCCTTGAGTGATAAGGGCGAACTGGTGATCATCGAGGCCAAGCCGGAAGCCTACACCGAACTGGCCCGTGCCGATGTGCTGGATGGCAAGTGCTGGTCGACTCCCACCCTCGCCGGTGGATTCATTTTTGCGCGGAGTACCAAGGAAGCCGCCTGCTTTGCGGTGGCTCCTTGACCGGTCATCGCCGGGCTCCGCAGGGACACTCCGCATAACCCGAATGAGTCAATAGATCCATCCTGCGGCGGACGTTTACGTGCCATTCCATTCCCTTATGAATATGCCTTCCGCTTCCCGGTTTGTTCCTTTGTTGTCGCTGTTTCCCTGCCTGGCTGCAGCGGAAACGGTGGTTTCTGCGGCTGCATCCTCTGCGCAGGCGACCGCCACCGCCGGGGGTAAGACCCTCACGGCGAAGCTGAACGAAGCTTCGAAAACCGTAAGGGTGGAAATCGACGGCAGTTTATTTACGGAGTTGATTTATGCCGGCCAGCCGAAGCCGGTGCTCTTCCCCATTCATGGTCCCGGTGGGATCATGATGGTGCGTCAATGGCCCCTGCGCGACGCCGCCACGGGAGAGGAAAAGGATCATCCCCACCACAAAGGGATGTGGTTTACCCACGGAAACGTGAATGGGATCGATTTCTGGAAGGAAGGCACGGATGCGGGTACGATCGTAGTGCAGGGCCTGCCTCAACTCAGCGCCCGGGACGGGGCGGTGATGCTGCAGACGAAGGAGTCGTGGCAAAAACCGGGGGGCGGTGAGGTGTTGACTTCCACCACTATGATCACCTGTGGAGCGGACGGAAATGATCGTTATATTGATTACGCCATCACTTTGAGCAGTGGGGGAGCCAATGTGGTTTTTGGAGACACCAAGGAAGGCACCATGGGAATCCGGGTAAATCCACTGCTGAATTTCAAAGGATCCGTGGCCAAGGGAACCGCAGTCACCAGCGAAGGCAAAACCGGCGCGGCCGCGTGGGGTACCAACGCCAAGTGGGTGGACTATACTGCCCCCGTCGAGGGCGGGGTGATCGGGGTGGCCTGCTTCGATCATCCTTCCAATCTGCGGCATCCCACCACGTGGCACGCCCGGGATTACGGTTTGGTGGCCGCCAATCCATTTGGCCTGCATGATTTTCAGAAACTGCCGAAAGGGGCAGGGGATTACACGCTGAAAAAAGAAGCTCCTCTGACGCTGCGCTACCGTTGGCTTTTCCATCAGGGGGCAACCACGGAGGCGAAAATCGCCGGACGCTGGCAGGCGTGGGCCGAAGCAAAATGAGGAACACGAAGGCCGGATTTTTTGCCAGCCGGACGGATGGGTGAAGATATTGCGCCTGCCGGCCAGAATCAGGTTTCCCCAGGGGCCGGCCGGTGCTTGCATCAAGGAAGTTTTCCATCCCCACCTTTGTGAGCTATCCTTTCCGCACCAGGCGCTATTCCCTTGAGGACGATCCCATGGTTACGATGGTGCCTCCGGGCCCGGGGTGGCGTCAGTTCAGCATCAGTGCCCTGGCCACCACCCTGATTCTGGTGCTGTGCTGGTATTTCGCCTCCCTGCTGATCCAGCAGACAAACCAGAATCCAGGGCCGGTAACGGATCCGGTGAGCGGGGAGGTCCGGGGGGATCAGGACCAGAAACACAATATCAACCAAGCCCTTTTGGCCCGGGACTTCATGACGCCCCGGGAGGATCTGGGGCTGATGGCCAATCTGATGCGCTGGATGCCGCACCGGACCGATGGGGTGGTGGCCCCGCTCTGGCCGTGGGTGGCGGCCCGGTTGACGACGCCGGGACAGCCCTACCGGGAGACCGGGGTGACAGAGGAGGACCGGAAGTTGTTCATCAAGGGGAAGTGGGCCAATGTTGCCATGGTGCTGGCTTTTCTCTGGGCCTTGGGATTGGTGCTCGCACGGTCGTTCCGGCCGGCGGCAACCGTTGCGGTGCTGCTTCTGGCGGGATTCGGCGCCTTGATTCCCCGGGCGGTCTATTTCCAGCCAGAGCCCCTCTATTTCATTTTGTTCTTCTTCACCTGGATTTGTGCGGTGAAGCTGTTGATGAAAAACGATCTTTGGCTGCATGCCCTCTTCGGCTTGATGGGAGGGCTGGCCTATTTGGCCAAAACCTCGGTGGAGCCGCTGATCCTCGCATGGTTTGGGATTTCAGCCCTCCGCTTTTTGTATCTGATGCTCCGCAAGGAGCCTGATCCATCGGCCGACCAGCCATGGAGCCAGCGGAATCATTTCATCGGCCTGATTGTCTTCGCTTTTGCCTGGATGGCCGTGACAGCCCCCCGTTATGCCTTCGCCCAGGAACGGTGGGGCGATGCCCGTTTCAGCTATCCGGGTGCCTGGATGTGGATGGATGACTATCAGAGCTGTTACACTTGGATGGGAGCGCATCCTGATAAACTGAGCCTCGAAGCCATTCCTCCGGGGGACAGACCCTCCCTGACCAACTACCTGAAAACCCATCGGGCCGCCACCGTGCAGGACCGTCTCCTCGACGGAACCCGCGAGAAACTCACCCGTTGGCTGGCCCCGAAAATTGTGAAACCAAAAGCAGGGGGCGATTTCCCCGGCTGGCGGGTGCTGCTGGACCGGCGCGGAGTGTATCTCGGCGCCATTACCGCCGTGATGCTGGCTGCGGCATTGCTGGTATGGAGCCGCCGGAAATCGATCGATCGGACCGGGCTTTCCGTGCCCCCGGGGGCGTGGGCCGCCGCGCTTTTTACGGTGGGCACCGTGGCAGGGTATTCCTTGCTCTATGGATGGTATGATCCCATCGGACGGGGCGATCGTTTTATGCTGTCACTCTATGCGCCGCTGGTGTTTTGCCTCGTCTGGGCCTCCGAGAGTCTGATGGATTTGGCGATCATGCGCCGGTCTCCCCGTTGGACAGTTCTGATTTATCAAAGCTGCCTTTGGTTGATCAATGGTGCGATTGCCTGGCGCTTGGTGGAGATGCTGAGAAACCCGGTCTTTTATCCAGGAACGTTGTAAAGGGGTGGTTTATGCGAGCATCAGTGCTGCTGGGAAAATTGCAACGGTCTCACGAATGAGACGCCAAAAGTCTAAAAACCGTAAATTTAAAAATTTCCGCCAGAATTTTCTTGCTTAATTGGTAATTTCACTAATATTGGGACTTACCATGAAGTTAATTACTCCCGTTTCAGCTCCGTTGACCGGATTGAGCTTGCGTGAAGGCCTCAAGCGGGATGGATTTGGGCTTACGGAAGTTTTGATGGTAGTCGCGATTCTGGGGGTGATTACGGCATTGGCATTGCCTGCGTTGGCTGGTGTTCTGCAAGGGGGCCGGTCCGCAAAGTCCAGACAACAAGCTCAAACGATCGCTCAAACCTTCGCCGCGGCGGAGGCCGTGGGGGCCGTTTTTGCCGTTTCCAGCCGCGAGGGAGTCGTTGATGCGCTCACCCGGCCGGAAGGTGTGACCGGAGTTGGCATCTTCGAAAACATCATTTTTTCCGTTAAATTGACTGTCGCGGAACAGAACGAGGTCCGCACTTCACCTTTTCTGGTGGGGCACACGCTTCCGGATGGCAAATTCCAGTTGGAGTTCAGGCCATAGTCGCTGGGGCCCTTCTGAAGAGAGTGCGCTCGTGGTGCTCCCTCCCGGAACAGTGGGATTTGCCCGCCATGGGCAAAAATCATCTTTTTGCTTTGTGTTTCGTCTTTCGATATTTCTGAAATAATGAAGTTTTTGATAAAAACTAGAATAAAGTTCTAGTCAGCGGGCTTTGGGCGTGCTAATTTGGACGACCCGATATGAAACGCACCCGAAATGCTTTTACCTTAGTCGAAATGCTGATTGTCATTGCAATCATCAGCATTCTGGCCGCAATGGCCATTTCTTCGTTTTCAAATGCGGCGCAGGATTCCCGCGAAGTAGTGGTCCGCCAGCAACTGGCCACGGTGCAGGAGGCGGTGAATAATTGGGCGGCCCGCCAGATCGGCCGGGTGACCACGTCCGGGGGCAATCCGGCTTCCATTGAGCAGGTACGGGTCATTTATAATGCTCCCACCACAGCCTCCGCCCGGTTGGCCGTCTTTGCTGATTACCTGGATGAAAGCACCCGCAATACCCTTTCTGCCGACGACACGACCGGGCGGGTGACCAGCGACGCGATGCGCCAGACTGGTTACTGGCTGACATTGCCTGACTGGGATTCAGCGGTCGGCAAATATCCCAAAGTACAGATCACTCCCTGACCCACGCCAAAACTGTTATGAAATTCAACCTGCGCGCATTCTCCCTCGTAGAAGTCCTCGCCGCGGTGGCCATCATCGGCATCATCGTCTTTCTGGCGCTGCCGAACGTGATCCAGGCCAAACGTGATACCGAGGAACAAATGGTTATTACCCGGGCTGAAGGCCTCAACATGTCCATCAGTGCCTACGTCACCGCCAACGGCCGCAGCAATGCCGGAGCGGCGTGGGCCCACACGGACAATTCCACCCATGCTGCCAAATACCTGCTGGTGAAGGGCTACATGGCCTACGCGCCAACGGTTCTGGGCGACTATCAACCCAACGGATACGCTTTTGAGTTCGGCAGCCTTGATCAGAAAGTCACTATCAAGCGCGGGACGATCACTATCGCCTACTAGGCGTCTACCTCTTCCCCGGTTATGATCCCAAGCTTTTTTTCATCTGTGAAACCCCGTGGTTTCACCCTGCCGGAACTTCTGGTCACCGTAAGCATTATTGCGGTCCTGGCCGGAATTGCGATTCCGGCCTACTCGGGCATCACCGGGACGGCCAAAAATGTCGAAACGGATGATTTTGCGGAATCGCTCAATCGTGCGGTAAGCAATTTCAACCAGGCCAACTGGGATATTCCCACGCCACCCGAGAACGATGCCACCACCGATGAATTTGTGGTGCTGCGCTCCCTGCAGTTCAAAAACTGGCCGGCCGGCTCCTTCAAGCCTGGGGCCCCTTATTTTTCTGCCAAGTATGATCCCGGGGTTTCCTCCGACAGCAGCAGCCATCGCTTGCGCTGGAATGGGCGCAGTTTTGAAGTACTGCGGCCCGGCACCGCTGGGAAGGGTTTTCTCAAGACCTTCGAGGGGAAAGACTACAAAGCAGCGGACTATGTTTTTCCCAACGGGTATTCCCCGGCTGGCAGCCCTACGGGATATTTTCCCGTTGGCTCATGATTGGATTACGTCAAACCGCCCCCCTTTTTCCCACCTCCATGCAATTGCCTACTCTAGAAATGCCAACGCAGGACCGGTTTTCGCCGGACTTGGATCCGTCCTTCTGGGATGGTGGTGCTGCCCCCGCGCCCGATGATGCCCTCATGGGAAGCTTTACAGCCAGCAGAGTCGGGCCGGTGAATGTGGAAGCGATGGCCGCGCTCCACGATTTTCTTCCCGTCAAGCTGCCCCGGACGACCTGCAGCATTCCGGCTGAAAGCCTGATCCGTCAAATTGGCCGCATGGCAACCACAGCGGAGCCTTGGTTGCCGGTCGGTACCGTCGGACCCTTCCTGATCATGGCGCATTGCCGGCCTGAATCCTCTGATTACTGGGGTGTCCCGACGGCCTTCATCATCCGCATCATGATCGATGCCGAGCAGTATGAATCGATCCTGAAGGATTTCAT
>JAYUWQ010000066.1:0-16215 GCA_043753485.1 bacterium | reverse complement strand
ACCAGATCCATGCGGAACTGAACCGGGCTGGTGACTCCGGCGAGGTTCACCACGGCTGAAGAGATCTGAGTGCCGGGAGCGGCGACGCCTACGTTGGTGCTGTGGGCGATGGTGGCTCCATTGGCCGTCCAGTTGGCTGGCAGGGGAAGGGTGGGGACAACCGGGTTGATGATGCCACCGAACGTAGTCAGGCCGAAGATGGGCGGAGGAGTGACGATGAGGGTGGCCCGGGCGAGGTCATCCGTGGTGTCGGTGAACGTCAGGGATTTCGGGGACTCACTGACCGGGAACGGACCGAACTCGGTGGACACCCCATAGTTGCCGCTGGCGGGCAAGCCGTTGCTGATCCAGCCGGCAGCTCCACCATTGGTGGCATTGACCGTGATGGGGAACCGGAAGGTATCATCGTCGGTGGTTACCGTGTTGTTCAAGTTGCGGGTGACGGTGCCGAGGACCGGAGTGACCACGACACCGGTAGCCGCACGCCCATAAAAGGTGAGGGCCAGTCCTTGGTCGCTGGAATCCGCGGCACTCTGATGCACCGAAACGGCGAGGGTATGGGTGCCGGCTGGGATGCTTGGCACGGTGGCAACCACATTGCCTCCCGGGACTGCGGAGAGATCAATGGTATTGATGAGTGTTTCGCCCCGGGCTGCGGAAGCAAGGGCGGCAAAGGTGTCGGTCCCCGGCATATTGTCCTGAGCTACCAGGACGCCATTGAGGTAGATGAAGACGCCATCGTCGCAGAGCAGATCGAACTTCACATTATCAATCGCCTGTGTGGTGGTGAAGGTCGTGCGGTAATAGCTGGTGAAGCGGCTGGCGGTGGCCGGAAGCGTGATGGCCGTCCCCGCGGGGCCGATTGTCGTGCCTGTGGCCAGACCATCAATGCCGCCGACCGCAAAGGGGCCGGGGCCTTCAATGGTCTCGTAGCTTCCGGCTAATCCGCCGGTGCCGAAGGTGGGTCCGTTGTAATCAACGGCAAAGCTGGCTTCAGGCAGGAACCAGGTGGTGTCGAAGTTATCATCGACGCCCCCGGGGCCATCCGGCAGCACGCCGCCGAGCGGGTTCATGACTTTCCAGGATTGGGAATAGGGAACCATTTCGACAGGAGGAATATAACGCGGGGGTTGTACTGTGAAACTTACGGTCCGGGCAAAATCGATCGAATCCGTCAGGACCACCGCCAGAGGTGCAGTGGCTGGGAAGGGACCGAACGGCGTGACCGTATTATAGTTTCCGGCATTCGGTACAGTGACATTGCTGGTCCACTGGGTGCTCAGGAAAGTGCCGGTGACGGTCACGTTGAAGGTCATGGTGTCGTCACGGGGATCCACCGGCGTGCCATTGTTATTCCGGGTAACGCCACTGAAAACGGCGGCGATGGTGCTGGCGGGCGGGGTGACGGTGATCCTGGTGACAGTGGCAGGATTAATCGACGCTGCAAACTGCACAGTCCTTGTCCCCTCACTGACAGGGAAAGGTCCAAAGGTGGTGACCACCCCATAGCTGCCCGCGGCGGGAATGGAGTTGCTCGTCCAGGTCGATCCGGCGTTGGCGCCCGTAACGGTCACTTTGAAGGTGAAAGTGTCATCATCGGGTGCTCCCGGGGTGCCGGCCTCGCTGCGGACCACCTCGGAGACTGAAGCCTCGATCACAGGTTGTCCCACCACTTCGATCCCTGACATTTTGAGGGCCAGGCCGAAATCGCTGGAAGTGTTCCCACTCTGGTGCACGGAGACCGCGAGGGTATGCACGCCGGGGGCCAATCCAGGGACCGTGGCAATCACGTTGCCCCCGGGGGCCTGCGAGAGATCAATTGTTGTGATCAGACCTTCGCCACGGGCGGCCGCGGCCAGGGCGGTGAAGCCCGGAGCCCCCGGCATGTTTTCCTGCGCGACCAGATTGCCGTCGAGGTAGATGAAAACCCCATCATCGCAGAGCAGATCAAAGGTGACGAGGCTCATGGGCTGGGTGGTCGTGAACGTGGTCCGATAGTAGCTGGTGAGCCGGTTGAGAGTGGCTGGAAGCGTCACGGTGGTGCCCGCCGCTCCCACAGGCTGACCGGCCGCAATGCCGTCCACTCCTCCGACCGCAAAAGGCCCGGGACCGGTGATGGCTTCATAACTTCCCGCTACCCCGTTGGCGCCGAAATTCGGGCCGTCATATTGAGTGAGGAAGCTGTCTTCCTTGAGATGCCACGTGTCTTCGAAATTGGTGTCCGCATCCCCGGCGGGGCGGGGCGGCAGGACCCCGGCCAGCGGGTTCATCACCTTCCAGCTTTGGTTGTAGTTCACCAAGGTGGTGAAAGCCGTGGGGGGATCCACGGTGACGGTGGTCTGGCTGTTTACATTTGCCGCTGTCGTGAAGGTGACAAAGGCCGGACCGGATGAAGCACTATAAGGCCCCATGGTGGTGGTCACACCGTAGGCCCCGGTAACGACGGGATTATCGCTGGTCCAGGTGGCTCCGGTATTGTTGCCGCTCAGGGTGACTTTGAACGAGAATTCGTCGTCCGAAATATCGACCGGGGTGCCCTTCAGGTCGCGCACCACATCGGTCACCACGGCGTGGATTGTAGAAGTGTCAGGATCGAGGGCGGACAACTCCATGAGCAGTCCCATATCGCTGGAGGTGGCGGCATTGTTGTGGACGGAGACCGCCAGGGTATGCGTTCCGGCGGTAAGTGACGGCATGGGCACGATGACCTTCACATCGCCGGGGGAGCCTCCCGGCAAGGTGCCTGCGACCCGCAATGGGATAGTGAAGCCAAGTTCGGTGTTCGTGGCATCGGTGGCAAACGAAGTGTAGGTGTCGGTCACGCCATCTGTAACATTCACCGTCGCGATGAGCACTCCGTCGAGGTAGATGAAACTGCCATCGTCACAGATCATCCGGAGGGAAGGTTCGATCAGTCCTCCTGCGGGCACCGTAAAATCGGTGCGGTAATAGGAAGCATAGCGGCTGCCCGTCGCGGGCAGGGTCAGGGCCGTACCGGGGGCGGCAATGCCGTCCACCACGCCGTAGGCGAACGGTCCGATGCTTGGTCCGGAGTCCGCGCTGGTGGGAATCAGGGGGTCCCCAAAGGTGGCCGCGGAGAAGCTGGGGCCATCATAATTGGTCAGAAATTGCGCCGCCGGCAGATACCATGAGGTGTCGAAGTCCGGGTCTGGAGTCGTGTCTGCCCGCGGGGGCAGCGTGCCCATAGGGTGCAGGAAGGTCCAGGACTGGTTCTCAGGGATCAGCAACTGCTGCGCCTGACTGGCTGGGGAAAAGGCAAACACTGCTGCGGCGCAGGTTGCGAAGATTGGAACGGTCGAGGGTGGTTTCATAGGGGGTTGGCCAAAGGATCGGGGGGTATTCCTGCTGAGGGAAAATAGGGGAAGAAAGGGAGTTGCTGAACAGAGGTTCACTCCGTGATTGCACTTTACGGGGGAGCCGCAGGCAAGGACAAGGGGGCAATGTAAGGGGAGTTATTTATGGGAGCGTCAGGTTCCCAAATCGAATCAGGCACAAGCCTGTTGATGTGTCTATTTGGACAGATAGACGGGGCAAAGGCAATAGATTTGTCGAAGATACTGCCGCAAAATCAGGATAGGAAACGGCCCTGGTTCTGCAATCCGGCAGAAACCCCGGTTTTTGGCGGAGGGGTATGGGTTCCTGCCTGATTGTGCCGCACTCTGAAATCTGCCGGAATCCCCGCCGGCCCCGGGCTGGGGTAAGGGTCAACGGGCCACCACCTTCAGCCGGAGGTATCTCCGGGCCCCCATGCCAAGGGGATTCACATCCTGGACGACATGGGTTTCGATGGAACCGGTTGGTTGAATGATCGTGTCCAACAGGAAGGTGGGACCTTGCAGCCAGGTGGTCAAACCGGGGGAAATCTGCGGGATGATTTGCACCGCAGGATCGATCAGTCTGGAAACCGGATAGCGCAGGGCCAGATGGCCGCCGCTGAGGATCAGTTCAGGTCCGGCACTCCATGCCGCGGGATTGCTTCCCATCGCGTATTCGATAAGATTGACCTGACCATCCCCATCGGCATCCGCTTCCGGCAGCTGGTTGGCGGCACTGGCGGAACTGAGCCGCCGGGTGACCCAGCTGGCATAGTCTTCCGCTGCAGTGACGATGACGGTATCAATGGCTTCCGGTCCGCCTCCGGGAGGGGTGGCCGTGATGCTCAATTCATAGATGCCGGGCAGGGAAAAAACGGCGTCGGTGACCTTGTTGGCTGGAGCGGTGAAAGTGACGGAACCCGGACCACTCACTTTCCGCCAGGCCAGCCTGATATCGCCCGCCGCGTAGGTGCCGGGAGAGACCCAGGCACCGAGGATGGCGGGACGGGGCAGGGTCACGATAACATCGGCGGGGGCAAGGACCCCGAAAGGCGAGGGGCCGCCGGGGCTGGGCGCGCTGGGCTGCCAGCTCGCCTGATCGCTCCAGGAGGTGCGGTCGGCGGCCGGGTTGACGATTTCGAGGGACGCCCCGGTGCGGGTCTCGGGATACCAGTTGCTCTCATAACGGAAGTCCAGAATCCCAAGGCCATAGGTGCTGGTGGTGATCCGGAGGGATTCACCATTGTTGTCGAGCCGGCCCGCCGTCCACTGCACCGCCGGCACGGCAGGAAACCAGGCATTGAAGACTGTCAGGTTTTGCGTGATGACGGCATACCCTCCGGCGGCGATGGTAGTGGCCGGGAAGCTGAAAGTCAGGCCGCTGCCGAAACTGACCCCCGTGATGGTGAGAGGGGTCGCACCGACGTTCTTGAATTCAAGGTATTCTGCCCCGGTGGGAGGGTCGAACATGATCTCGGTAATGCGCAGCCCGTTCATCACTGCGGTATCCGCGGTGAGGTCGCTGCCGTTCGAGAAGCCCGGCGTGGGCAGGGCCAGATAGGTGATGGTGACGGCCCCGTCCGGAGTGCGTCCCTGGGAAACGTCAGGATTGCCCGGCAGCACGATCACGTTGTCCACGGGGTTACCGGAGGGATCGAGCAGGGCGATCGCGTCGCGGATGCGGGAGATCTTGAAGCTCAGGTGATCTGCTCCTGCGGCGGCATCGCCATCGGCGTTCAGATCGAGGAATCCGTTCCCCGCGATGAAGCTCAGAGGCGGGAATTGGCTCTGGGCCGGGTCGTTGCGGAAGTCCTGGCTCAAACGGTAGCCCGCGAGATCCACTGGGAGCGCATCAGGATTGTAGAGTTCCACAAAATCACCGGGAACGATGATATCGTTCGATCCCAGCCATTCGTTCAGACGCAGTGTGCGTCCGGACCCGAGCGCGCAGACTGCTGCCGTTGCGCTGGCGGGAGTGGGCGTAGCCATTCGCCAGGCCGTGCCGCTGCGGGAGATGGATAGGTCGGTGAGCTGGGGACCGAAGACGACGGTATCCAGCACATCGCCTGAGGAACTGGCAAGGCGCAGGGTTTCGCCGCCTTGGCTGAGATTGAAGCCAAGTTGCGTGGAATCGAGCACCAGATAGCCGCCGGCCGGAACCGGTGGAGTCAGGGCTGGGAAGGTGAACTTGCCGGGCACGGCCGGATCATCGGAGATCTGGCAGCCGGACACATTGGTGGCGGTGGCACCCCAATTGTAGAGTTCGATCAGGTCCGGTCCGCTGGTGGAGTCGGCGAGCACTTCGCTGAACACCACGGTCGGGGCATTGGCCGCCACCGTGAACGCGATCTCCGTGGGCGTTTCCTGCCAGAAGGCCGCGTCATTTTTACCTTCGACCCGCAGGGTGTGCGGACCTGGTGTCAGGCCTGACAAAGCCAGGGGAGTGGCCACGGGGGTCTCGGCGCTGAGCGCGCCACCATCAAGACGGTAGCGGTAGTGGGTGAAGCCGTAAGCCCAGGCCACCTGACTGGTGGGAGTGAAACTGCCGCCCGGGCCTACCCCGAGGGTGATACTGGAAGGCCAGGTGGAAGCGGGCAGGGCCTGCAAGGTGATGCCGGTCCGGGAGAGGTCGGCCCCCAGGGTGCGGCCCAGCAATCCCCGGCCGATCGCGGGGGAACAAAACTGCGGTGTCAGGGCCGCGATAACCTGTTCTGCGGTGGCGGTGGCCGGCGTGGTGATGAGCGCGAGGTTGAGCATCGGATCAGCCACCAGATTGCCCGTCGACGAGGCTCCGGCCGGCGGGGCAAACGGCAGCAGATTGGTGTTGAACGTGAGCTGGCTGAGGGCGGGAGTGTAATTCCGCGCCAGGCTTTCCGCCTCCCAGATCAGGTTCCCTTCGAGATACATGCCTTTGCCTTCGCCGGTCACGCTGTCGTCGTCGAAATTCACCACCCCGGAACCGGTGTCGATACCGCCGATCCTCGTGGTGCGGACGATGGTGTTATTCAGCAGGACGGCGGAGTTGCCGTTCGGTTGGCTGTTGCCCTGTTTCATGGTGACGGCATTGTCGCAGTCGTAGATCAGATTGTTGATCACCGTGACCTGGCTGTAAGCCGCATTGTCCGCGCCGCCTGAGATGGCACTGGCACTGTCGGGGGATGCCGCGCTCCGGTGGCAGTGCATGAAAACGTTGCCTTCCACCCAGGCATCGGTGCTGTCGAGGTCGAGAATGTCGTCGTCGGAACCGTTGAAGACGCAGTGGAGGACCTGCAGGATGGGGCCGGGACGGTTGCCGCCAGTGAAGTCGATGCTGTCATTGTAACCCTGGGTTTTGCCGAACCAGCAGTTGCGGATGATACCACGTCCTCCGGGGGCAATGCCATCCGTGCCGTGGACGGGTTCAAAACCCGCCGTGGAGGTGGGGAAGATACAGTCGCTGACAATGAAGGAACTGCCGTCCAGCGAGAGATATTGCACCCCGGGGTTGTTGAAGGTCAGATGGTCCAGGGTGAGATTGGCTCCGTTTTGGGAGTGGAGGGCCGTGGAGCCATTGTTGGTGAACGACACATAACTTAACTTCGCCGTCCCTCCATTCACGGTCAGGCCGCCCCAATTGACGGCGCCGGAGGGCAGCCGGGCCAGGGTGATTCCTGAAGCCGCCGTACCTGGGGCCACGAGATTGCCGCCCGCCGCCACGGTCAGGTTGGCCCCGGCAGCGAGGAAGACCGTGGTGCCCGGTTGAATGGTGAGGGTGACTCCGGTGGGCACCGTCAGGCTGGACGTCACGTTGTAGGGACCGGAGGCTGCGGTCCAGGATTCGTTTGAAGCGAGGGTGCCGCTCCGGTTCACGCCAATGGCGTCATACCAGATCGTCACGGTACGGGTTTCAAAGACTACGCCGCTTTCGTCACGGGCTTCACAAACCAGCGTATTAAGCCCCGGACGTAGCGTGATAGCGGTGCCGGCACTCCAAGTGTTGTCTGCCGCCGCGGTGGAGCCGTAGGGATTGGTGGTCGCGGCCACGCCGTTGACGGTGACGGACGCGGTACGGGCCGGATCCAGCTTCCCGCCGAGGCCGCCGAGGTCGGTGGCTGACGTGCTGCGCGGCAATCCGTTCTGCACGGTCAGAGTGGTGGTCGCGGTGAAGGCGGTGGGCAGGAAGGTTTCGATGGTGGTGCGCCGGGTATCGAGGAATGCCTTGATATGATTGCGGATGGTGTCGCCATTGGGCGTGAACTGGGTGCCCATCCACTGGGGATCCAGCAGTTGGTCCACCGTGGCATCAAACGTGGGCTTGGCAAAGATGGTGTCCAGATAGTAGCGCAAGGACGCCTTGAACTTCCGGCCCAGCACGGGATTGCGGTAAAATTTGTCCATCTGCGGCAGGGTGGCGCTGTCCGTGGGATAGTTGGGGGCGGTGCACTGATAGATGGTCATGGTGGGCGGCGCCTGTTCATCGCCGAGTCCAATTGCATTCAGATTGAAGCAGGTATCGAGATCGTGGGCGATGATGCGGCAAAGCCGGTCGGTCGCACCAAAGTAGACCGAGTAGTCATCATCATCGCCGTTGGCCATGTTGGTTTCCGCGTGGTTGACGATGGTGGAGAGGGCGAGGAAGCGGCACCACTGGTCCACGTCCACCGTGCTGGCGATGGTGGAGTCGAAGTTGGCGATGGTGCCGGCATTGAGCGACTGGATCCAGGCGTCGAGATCCGTCCAGTCGTTCTGGGCTTCGTTGGTCTGCTTGTTATACCCTTCGTTGACGTAGCCACCCACCGCGTAACCTGCGGCCCCGATGGTGGGCAGGGTGGAAACGCCCCAACGCACGCTGCCCCGGATTTTGCCATACCCATTCCCGTCATCATTGCCGGGGAACCACTCTTTGATGGTGTCGCCGCCCCGCGGGAGCAGGTCGCAGTAATAACCAAAGGTCCGGTTGCCGTTTTGATCCAGTAGACGGTTTACCCCGTTGATCCGGGCTCCGACCGCGTTGGCTTTTTCGGTGGGGACTCCGGCGGATTCAAAGAGCCGGCTCCCAAGGAGCTGGCTGTAGGAAAACTTGTAGTTCAGGGTGAAGGCATTGCGGCCGTTCCAGTTATTGTCCTTGGGAATATCCATCCGGAGATTGAGCGGTGTGTCACCCCGGCTGCTGTTGCCGCGGGTGCGCACCACTCCGCGGTAGCGCACATCAAACCGGTTGCCGGTCCGGAAGATGACCGTGGTATTCGGCCCGACGTTGCTGGTGCGGTTGGCTAGCCCCGCATTCCACGAGGCGTTGTCCGCCCCTGTCATCACTATTTGATAGAGCGGGCGGTGATCCGTCCAGACCTCCTCGTTCACCTGATAGAGGCAGTTGGCGTTCTGTGAAGGATTGGCTCCGGCGAGATCGAGGGTGGGCGCTGGCCAGGTGCGGCTGTTGGAGCCGGCGTCGGTGGCCTGGACATAAAATTCCACGACGGTGTTGAGCGCCTGGGCGGGGATGACCGCGCCATACACCCCATCTCCTGCAGCTCCATCCTGGCGCAGGCCATTGTCCTGCATCACCACCTGGGCGAAGGCCGTCGCCGGGGTGGTGCCGGCAGGCAGCCACGTCCGGTAGAACACGGTGGCGCTGGACCCGGCAGGGAGTTCATCTACGATTTCTGCGCTCACGAAAACCTGTTGGGTCCGGTTGGGCACTGCGGGGCTGTGGGTCACTCCACGGATGAGCGGCGCGGAATCCGCCTGGGCCACCGCGATATTGGAGGCCCCGGGAGTCGGCGCGGCCGCCTCCCAGTTTTGACCGGAGTCATTGGTGAGGGCAGGGTTGCGGAGTTGCAGGGAACTGCCTCCCGCATTGCCCAGTTCAGGATCGGGATCGGCGGCGGTGACCCACTCCAGGCCGGGATCTGTATCGAGATTGGGCGGGGCGTCGCCGGGGGTGTTGGTGGAATCCCAGACGCCCACGACCTTGCGCACGGCCCAGTCGCCTTCATCGGCATATTCGACTTCATCCACAGCCTCACCCAGCGCATTGACCAGACGGACCAGTTCACCACCATTTCCGAGGCTGCCTCCGGCTCCCCAACCCGTGGCCGTGACGTTGGTGGCGGCGGGATACCTGGCTGTGAACGCCGCCCGGTCGGCCGGGATCGCAAGGTAGCCGCGGCCTGGTACCAGCAGGCTGGCCGGGAAGGCGTAGTCGACGCCTTTGGTGAATCTCCAGCCGGTCAGGTCCACCGAGGCATCGCCATAGTTATGGATTTCCAGGAATTCGTCGCTCACTCCCGCCGCTCCGGGTGGGTTGTACATGACCTCGCTGATGGCGATGGTGTTGAGGAAGGTGGAGACGTTCAAGGTCACCGTGGTGAGGGCAGACTGGGCCGCTCCATCGCTGGCACGGTAAGTGAAGGTCAGGGTGCCGCTGAAGCCGGCTTCCGGGGTGTAGGAAAATGAGCCGTCGCTGTTGAGTACCAGCACACCGCCGACCGGAGGGCTCACCAGCAGGGCGGAAAGCGGGGAATTCTCCGCATCGGTGTCATTGCCCAGCACGCCGTTGCCGGCATTGACTTGGATGGGGCTATCCACCCGCACGCCGTAGGTGTCGGCCACCGCCGCAGGGGGATCGTTGACCGGGTTCACCGTGAGGGACACTGCCACCGGGCCGGACTGACGGGTGCCGTCGTTGGCCTGGTAGGTGAAACCGTCGCTGCCCTGAAAATTGAGAAAGGGCGTATAGAGGAACGATCCGTTGGGATTCAGGCTGAGCGTGCCCTGCTGCACATTGGTGATCAGCTGGACCGTGAGGGGCTGCCCTTCCGGATCGCTGTCATTCTTCAGCACGCCCAGAGCGGCTGTCACGTTGAGCGGGACATCCTCGTCGACACTGTAGGCATCGGTCTGGGTAAGCGGCACCGCGTTCAGCGAGACACTGACGGTGGCTGGAGTTGACTGGCTTCCGGCGTCTTTGGCCCGGTAGGTGAAGGTATAGTTGCCCCCGGTCGCGGCTGTCAGGGAGAAGGAGCCGTCCGCATTCAGGACCAGCGTCCCGCTGGCAGGCGGGGTGACCAGCTGCGCGGTGAGGACGGTGCCGCTATCCACATCGAAGTCATTGGCCAGCACTCCTTCAGCGGCCGAAACCACAAACGGCACCCCGGGGTCGCCCGTATAAGTGTCCCCCACGGCGACCGGCAGGTCATTCGCAGGAGCCACCGTGAGGGTGACGGTGGCAGGAGGCGAGGCACGGTTGTCCCGGGCCTGGTAGGTGAAGCTGTCCGTACCATTGAAATGGGCGGTGGGCTGGTAGGTGAAGGAGCCGTTGGGATTGAGGGCGAGGGTGCCATTCGCCGGCGGGGTCGCCACGATGGCCGTGAAAGCGTCGCCCTCGGCGTCGGTGTCATTGGCCAGCACGCCCGCCGCTGCGTTGACCGTCAGCAGGGTGTCTTCCACCGCCGGATAGCTGTCTGGCAGGGCGGCCGGCGGGACATTGGGCCCGTCGATGACGGTGAGACTGGCAGTGGTGACCGCAGAGCTGCGGTTGGTGGTGTCTTTGGCCCGGTAAGTGAAGGAGTCCGCTCCGATATAACCATTGGCAGGGCTGTAGGTGAAGGTGCCATTCGGATTGAGCGTCAGAATACCATGAGCGGGCGGCATCACCAGTTCGGCGATCAAGGTGGCAGTCTGCCCGGGATCAGGATCGGAATCATTCGCCAGCACCCCGGCGGGGATCGTCCTGGTCACCCGGAGCCGGAGGTCGAACGAAACATCGCTGGAAGCAGAGGCATTCTGGTGCACCTCGGCCGCGATCAGATTGCCGCCGGACTGGAGGACGGAGGCGGGCAGGTTGAAGGTCTCGGAGGAATTCTCCGCGGATCCCACATTGGGCAAATAATCCCACGCGAGTTCCGGCAGCGTAACCGGATCGGGCAGGTTGCTGGTGCGGCCCCCCGGGCTGCCGTTCAAATAGAAGGCACAGGCATCGTCATAGATCACACTCAGCTCGACCGCTGTAATATTGAAAAAATCTGTCACCTCCACGGTGCGGCGGAAATAGGAAGTGGCGAATTTGTCGGAGGCTCCTGAATCAAAGACCGGGTCCGGATTGTCGGCGATCAGGGTGGCTTCATCCCCGTCGCCATAACCCAGTTCCGCCGGGCCGGTCTTCCAGTCTGCGCTCTCGGTATAGGCCCCGGTCCGCCAGAGTGTGCCGAGATTGCGGTTGGCCAGTTCCAGGGAGTCGAAATAACGCCATCCGGCGGATTGGTAGGGGAGCAGTTCCTCGGTGGTGTTTCCTGCGATGGTCGCATTCACCACGAGGCCGGTGTTCTTCACCGCCGTATAGCTGTCGTTGCCCGCCACGGGCGCGTCCGGCACATCAGTGACCTGGATTGTCACCGTGGCTGGCAAAGAGTTGGCCGTCCCATCATTGGCCAGATAGGTGAACGAGGTATTCCCGGCAAACCCGCTGTTGGGGGTAAAGGTGAAACTGCCATTCGGATTGAGTTGGAGGACGCCATTGGCCGGACCGGTATTTGGAACTGCCGTCAGCGGGGAAGATTCCGCATCGGAGTCGTTGGCCAGCACCCCCTGGGCTGCGGTCACCACCAGCGGAACATCCTGCAGGGTGATGAAAGGCCCATCGTTGACCGCCAGCGGGAGATCGTTCACGGCCGTCACATTGATTGTGACCAGCCCCGGCGCCGATTGGCCGGAGCCATCCACCGCACGGTAAGTGAAGGTATCCGTGCCAAACCAGTTGGCTGCCGGTGTGTAGACAAAACTGCCGTTGGCATTGACGGTCGCCACCCCATGGGCGGGATCCGAGGCCTTCACCGCAGTGACGGGGGCCACCCCTCCGGTATCGTTCGCCAGCAGCGAGACACTGCCCGGCACGGTGAGCACGACATCATCAAAAAACCCTTCAAAGGATTCCTGCGCGGTGCCTGCAAACCCACTCGAGCCCACACTGCCAAATCCGCCGAGGGAAAGGGTGTGCGTTCCAGCAGCGAGCGGGATGTTGAAATTACTCTGTTTCCATCCCGAATCAATCACTCCCCCGCCATTGCCATTGCCCACTTGGTAGGAAACGGCCAGATGGGTGCTCGGAGCAGTCGCAGTTCCATATTGGGTCCCGTCCACATCGCAGATCAGCTCCTGGTATTCGCCGTTGTCGTAATCCTGACCGGAAATCAGGCGATGCCGGAAACCCAGCGCTATCGTGGCGGGCGAGGTGAGGGTGAAGGTGGTACGCCACGCTCCGGAGACCGCCTGGCTGCCCCCGGTCGGGAAGACATTTCCCATCTGCACCCGCAGCGCACCACTGGCATTGAAGCCACCGGTGGCGGCATGAGTCTGCGCTGAATAAACGGCGTTCGCGGTTCCGAAAAACGCATCGGCCAGGCCGGTGAAGCCAGCTGTGGGCGAGGCTCCCGCCGGAGTCATGGTGAAATCGATGCCCGCATCCGAACTGCTGGTCGTGTTTTGATGCAATTCGATGGCCACGACATTCAGTCCTGTGGCCAGGGCTCCGGCCAGGTCCACCTGCAGGGTGGTGTAGTTGGTCTCGTCGCCCGCTGCCCCCCCGTTGAGATCGTCGGGATTCAGGGTCGGAGTGACGGCTAAGTTCAGCCGGGCCTTCTCCACCCCGTTCACGTAGATCACGCAACCATCATCGGCCAACAGGGTGAAGTCCCACGTTGGATGGGCCGCCTGCGCTGCCGTCAGGCTGAACTGGTTCCGCACCAGATACGTGTTCACCGTATTGGGGCCGCCGGGCACCAGCCCGGTCAGGGTAGCGGGGACCGCGCTGAAATTCGCGTTGTCAATACTGCCCCCCTGCACCGGCAGGGTGCCGCTGCGCCATCCTGCGATGGTCGAAGTGCTGTAGTCGAATCCCACGGTTTTCCATGACTTGGCCAGAGCATCTTCGGGGTAAGTATTGGTTCCTCCGGCAGCGGTAGTGGCCAGATCGATGATCTGCCATGCATTGGGCAGCGCAAAAGTGATGCCTCCCCCGCTGCCTTCAAAGCCTGCATTGATCACGTCCACCGCCGTGTTCCCGGCCGGGGTGTCCTCCGTTGTAGTGTAGTTGTCCGGCACCGCGGTGGGGACGGCGGAGGCCGTCAGGGTGGTCAGAAGCAGGGCAGCGCCTACATAGCAGAGGGCAGGGGAGAGTGGGAGCATGTCGGATCAGGTGGGGGAACTCTATGAAACGGAATTGTAACTAAAACGAATGAGAAAAGTCTCTAAAAAACCGCCTGACGCCGCCATTGTCCCGTCGGGTGCGCGCTGGATAGGGAATTCACCCATCCCGCGCCCCTGCCCGGGCCCTCTGGAGATTAAAATCAGGTAAACCGATCCTGCTTGCGTGCCAGCACCTTTCCCTGATTTACCACTCCAGTCCAATCGACGTCCGGTTTTCCGCCGGTTGCCAACTCTATCATGTTCCGCATTCTCCAGCCTGCTCCGATAGCCGCCCCGCTTCCCATGGACCGCGTCGACCCCGCCTACAAACGCCTCCGCCGCCAGGTTTTCCTGGGCATCTTCATCGGCTACGCCGCCTTTTACCTCGTCCGCAAAAACTTCGCCCTCGCCATTCCCGACATCCTCAAGGACTACCCGCAGTATTCCAAGGCAGCCCTCGGCACCGCCATGACCGGACTGTCCATCGCCTACGGGGTGTCAAAATTCATCATGGGGTCGGTGTCGGACCGCAGCAATCCACGCTGGTTCATGACCATCGGCCTGCTGCTGTCGGCCGCCGTGACTTTTGCCTTCGGCACCGTGCCGGGGATCTACGGTTCGCTCTACACCATCATCGCCCTGCAGACGCTGAACGGCTGGTTCAACGGGATGGGCTGGCCGCCCTGCGGCAAAACCATGGTGCACTGGTGGAGCACCCGGGAGCGTGGCGTCACCGTCGCGGCTTGGAATGTCGCGCACAATGTCGGCGGCGGACTGGTCGCCAAAATCGCCTTCTGGGGAGTGCTGCTGTTCCATGACTGGGGGGCCAAGTTTTATTTCAATGCCATCATCGCCGCCGTCCTCGCTCTGCTGGTCATGGTGCTGGTAAGGGATACCCCGCAAAGCTGCGGACTGCCGCCCATCGAGACCTGGCGGAACGACTACCCGCCCGGCTATTCCCCGGAGCACGAGCGCACCCTCCCCTTCAAGGAAATCTTCTTCCGCCATGTCCTGAATAACAAATACCTCTGGGCCATCGCGGTGGCCAATGCCTTCGTCTACTTCGTGCGTTATGGAGTAGTCGATTGGATCCCCACCTATCTGCAGACCGCCAAGGGCTTCTCCTTCCAGCAATCCAGCGTGGCCTGGGCCGCCTTCGAGTTTGCCGGCATACCCGGCACCCTGCTGTGCGGCTGGATTTCCGACCGGGTGTTCAAAGGGAGCCGGGCTCCCGCCACCATCCTGTTCATGGCCCTGACCCTCGCCGGTCTCGTAGTCTACGGCCTCAACCGCCAAGGGCCGCTCTGGATTGATATCACGGCGTTGATCGCCATCGGCTTTTTCATCTATGGTCCCATCATGATTATCGGCCTCCACGCTCTTGATCTGGTGCCGAAAAAGGCGGCCGGCACCGCGGCCGGCTTCACCGGCTTTTTCGGATACGTCTTCGGCTCGGCCATTGCCGGGACCGGAGTGGGCTGGATCGCCGACCATTGGGGCTGGAACGGCGTTTTCCTGGCCATGATCGGCTGCTGCCTCCTCACCATGATTTTCAGTGCCCTCACCCTGCGCCACCGCACCACCAGCAGCGCCCGTCCCGCCTGAGACCTCTCGCTTGCCTCCGCCCCTGAATCCGGTATGAATCCTGCATGCTCACCCGCCGTAATTTCCTCACCTCCACCGGCGCCCTTACCCTGGGAGCTCCTGCCATTTTGAAAGCCGCCACGGCCCCGCTCACCACTCTCGGGCTCATCGCCGATGCCCAGTATGCCGATGTCGAGGCCGAGAATACGCGCTTCTACCGTGCCTCCATCGGAAAACTCGGCAGCGCCGTCGAACAGTTCAATCGTCAGGAACTCGCCGCCTGCTTCCACCTCGGCGACCTCATCGACCGCGACTGGCGCAGCTACGACGCCATCCTGAAGCCCCTTGCCGCTTCCCGGCATCGTTTCCACCACCTGTTGGGCAATCACGACTTTGATGTTGCCCCGGAATACAAAAACCGCGTCCTGGAACGCCTCGGCCTCACCCGGCGGTATTCCCACCTCGATCTGCCTGGCTTCCGCCTCGTGATGCTGGATACCAACGACCTCAGCACCTACGCCCGCCTCCCCGGCACGCCGGAGCATGCTGCTGCCACCGCGGCCCTGCAGCAGGCCAAGGACGCCAAGCTCCCCCAGGCTCAGCTTTGGAATGGTGGACTTGGGCCTGAACAGTTGCAGTGGTTCGACGGCACCTGCACCGAAGCGGCGGCCCAACAACTCAAGGTCATCGTCTTCAGCCACCATCCGGTCTTCCCGGCGCACGCCCTCAATCTCTGGAACAGCGAAGCGGTGCTGGCCCTGGTCGCCCGCCACCGGCACTTGGTCGCCTGGTTCAATGGCCACAACCACGTTGGCAATTTCGGTCTCCACGACGGGGTGCCTTTTGTGAATCTCAAAGGCATGGTGGAAACCGCCGACACCACCGCCTTTTCCACCGTGGCCCTCCATGCCGACCGTCTCATCCTCACCGGCCAGGGCCGCGAAACCTCCCGCGAACTCACCTTCCGCAAAACCTGAGCCCGCACAACGCAAGGGGGATGGAAACGGAAAAGTCCGTCCTGCCCGGGGGACTGGCCGCGATGTTTCCGTCCCGGAGTTGCCAGGCAGGCCATGCCGTGCCATGGATGGACTTTTCCCGGCTGCTCTACACATGATCCATCATCCCTGCACTTCCC